>JAURZE010000037.1 GCA_030653545.1 Nitrospira sp.
CAATATCCGCGGCCATTCCTACCGGCTCAAGGAGAAGCTCAAAGCCGGACTCGTGCGGGTGGACGACGCCTCAACGGCGACCTAACCAGGGTGGGGAATTTTCGATGACCATAACTGGGGAAATTTGGGTGACCCTTGACACTCATTTCGCGTCGCTCCGTCCAGCAACAACCAGGCCCCCAACGCCGGGGTCAGGAACGTCACGCTGTAGAGGTGGGCGTGGAAGGCATCCAACTTCCACGGCCAGAACCACGAGGCGGCCTCCGGCGCGACCAATAGTGCCACGCCATAGGCGCCGAGCGTGACGATCAGCGTCCACAGCGCGGCTCTCAGCGCGCCGCGAGGGGGAGCGCCGGGTTGAGGCCGTGGCCACGTGCGATAGCACCACAAATGGACGCCGGCATTGACGCACACGCCGATGTAAAGGATGAACCATATCCACGCTTCGGGGCGGTGCAGATCGAAGCGATCCAGATGTACGAATGAATAGGCCGTCACCACCAGGGTGAAGATGAAGATCATCGGGGTCACGACACGCGCCGGTGACCAGCGACCGGACCGGGCCTGTAGGAAGGCGGCGACGAGCGCTGCCGTGTACAGCGCACCCAGATAGCGCAGGTTAAATGGTGCCAGCTGCCACGGCCAGAACGGCGCCATGACGGGCGGATACAACAGGAGGCCGAGGCCTGCCCACACCAGTATCACCACCTCAAGCCAGGTCACTCCGAGCAGCACGCTGCTGATGCGTGGATTCGTGTCGCTGTTCATCCGGTATACCTCGCGCTTCGAAATAGAACTCCAGGAGCACTCTTGCTGCGAATAATTTGGCCGCCGAAGATTACGCCTTCCCCCCTGAGAAAGCACCCCGCCGTCCGATAACCAACGGTCACAATGACGCCATCTGCCGGATAAAGAAGATGCGGCAGTCTCCGTTCCATGATTCATCTCTGGCCAACCTCATCCCTGCAGCATGCTATCCGTTCGTCAAAAACTTACCTTGCCCCTAGCAACCCCCGCACTGCATCACCTTCGCCATTGACACTCACGCCCCAGAAACGTAGCTTGAGCCCACTTCGCCTTCTCTTTAACAAAGAGGGTGTCACGAATCTGATACCGCTAGTGGGTGCCCTTCCTGATGTCCGAATCTGCCTGCAGGAATGAAGAGAAGCTGATGAAGCACGAGATCCGAACGTCGGTTGCCATTGTCGGAGGCGGGCTGGCGGGCTTATACGCCGCACGGCGGCTTCATGCGCTTGGCATCGGCTTCCACCTGTTCGAGGCCCGTGATCGGCTTGGCGGTCGCATTCTCTCCGCCAACGACACGGGCCACTCTTCGAATGATGGCTTTGACCTTGGCCCTTCATGGTTCTGGCCGGAGATGCAGCCCGGCATGGCGACTCTCGTTAAAGAGCTGGGTCTTGCGACCTTTCCCCAACAGAGCGATGGCGATATGGTCGTTGAAAGGACGTCTCGTGAGGAGCCGCGACGCTATCAGGGAATGCCACAAGAGCCTCGCTCAATGCGTGTTGCCGGTGGCACCGGGGCATTGATTGCAGCCCTTTCCGATAGGCTCCCCCAAGAAGCCTTACGGCTCGGCATGCGGGTGCGCCATGCGACGCTCAACAACTCCGATGTCCTCTTAACGATCGTAGCCCCCGACGGGGCTGAACAGGAAGTCGCAGCAGAGCAGGTGATCTTCGCGCTTCCCCCACGCCTGCTCGCGTCATCGGTTACGTTCACGCCGGGCATCGAATCAGCCACAGTCACTCATTGGCGCGACACGGCGACATGGATGGCGCCGCACGCGAAGTTGTTCGCGCTCTACCAACAGCCCTTTTGGCGCGAAGCCGGTCTGTCTGGAACGGCGCAAAGCCAGGTAGGCCCGCTTGTCGAAATCCATGATGCCACCACTGCCTCGGGCATGCCGGCCCTTTTTGGATTTATTGGGGTAGGCGCGGATCAGCGAGCCGCTATGGGAGAAGACGCTCTGACGCATGCGTGCATTGAACAGCTCACTCGACTCTTTGGACCGGAGGCCGGCCGTCCCCGCGCCACGCTCATCAAAGACTGGGCCGCAGATCCTTTCACGGCGACGGCAGACGACCGATCACCGAGCGCGCATCCCGAACCCACGCAAACGCCCTGGGTGACTGGTATCTGGAAAGGCCGGATCTTTCTTGCCGGCAGCGAAACCAGCGCCACGGCGCCCGGCTACCTGGCCGGAGCCATTGCCGCAGCCGAACGGGCTATAACTGAACTACACAGTCGCAGGAAATAGTTGGGTGCAGGCTTGAGGGGAAACGAAGGGGATGGGAGTCTTTCTGATTACTCAATGCGATGGACTCACCACCCACCGGGCCTCCTGACATTCGAGAACCTGCATCAGCGCCTCAGCTCATACGCCTGGCTTTCACTCTTCCCTCGCCTTGCCTCTCTCAGCCTCGGCCCTTTAGGATGGCGACGGAAGCACTGCGACCGCACACACACTGAGGGATTCGCATGGAAGCAAGTTTTTGGCATAACCGATGGCAAACAAATCAGACCGGATGGCACGAGAGCGCTATCAATCCTCTGCTGACCGCCCACTTTCCGTCCCTGAACGTGCCTCCGGGCGGGCGTGTCTTTGTGCCGCTCTGCGGGAAGTCGCTCGATCTCGGCTGGCTGCTCTCTCGCGGCTATGCGGTCGCCGGGGCGGAACTCAGCGAGTTAGCCGTGACCCAACTCTTTGCAGAGCTTGGCATGCAACCGAGCATCTCGGACATCGGCAAGCTCAGGCTCTTTCACGGAGAGAAGATCGACATCTTCGTGGGCGATATCTTCGACCTGTCTCGCGAGATCCTCGGCCCCGTCGACGCGGTCTATGACAGGGCCGCGCTGGTCGCGCTGCCGGAGACCATGCGGCCCCGGTACACGACGCATCTCAAGGCCATCACCGGGGTGGCCCCTCAACTCGTCATCGGCTATGAGTACGACCAAACAGTCGTGGCAGGGCCTCCGTTTTCCGTCACCTCCGACGAGCTCCGTCGCCATTACAGCGGCGACTATACCCTCAAGCTGTTGGCCCGTCTTGAAGTCCCCGGCGGACTCAAGGGCAAATGCCCGGCAACGGAACATATCTGGCGGTTAACCAAGTAGGAGCAGATCGCAATGACCACGTTGTTTATGCCGTTGCAGGCGGGGGATATTTTCTTGCCCAACCGCATCGTCATGTCCCCTCTCACCAGGGCAAGAGCCGGGACGACACATATTCCCAACGACATGATGGTGGACTATTACTCCCAACGGGCCTCCAGCGGACTCATCATGACGGAATGCACCATGGTCGATGCCCATGCCTGCGCCTTCATCGGTGAAGGCGGCATCTACAGCCCGGCGCACGTGGCCGGGTGGAAACGGGTGACCGACGCCGTGCATGCCAAGGGCGGCCGCATCTTCATGCAGATCTGGCATCCCGGCCGTGCCGCGCACTCATTGTTGAACGAGGGCGAGCAGCCGGTCTCCAGCAGCGCCAAGGCGATCCGCAATGAGATGACCCATACCCCTCAGGGTGATAAGCCCTACGAAATCCCTCGCGCACTCCGCACCGACGAAATCCCTCGATACGTTGAGATGTTCCGGCTCGCCGCGCAGAACGCCAAACAGGCCGGCTTCGACGGGGTGCAGATCCACGGCGCCCACGGCTATTTGATCGACAACTTTCTGCGCGACGGCGTCAACATACGCACGGATACCTATGGAGGCTCTATCCCCAACCGTGCTCGGTTTCTGCTAGAGGTGACCGATGCGGCCATCAACGTCTGGGGCGCCGGACGAGTCGCCGTACGGATCTCCCCCCTGGTCCCGTTCAATGACATGGTCGACAGCCGGCCCGAAGCCCTGGTGACCTATGTGGCGCAGGAGTTGAGCCGGCGAAGGATCTCGTTCCTGGAAATCCGGCACGAGGACCACGCGCTGCCTGATGAGCAGGCCATTCTGGCGGTTGCCCGCAGGCATTTCCAGGGTGCGCTGATGAGCAACGGAAGCTACACACGCGAGAGCGGGGAATTGACGGTGGCACGCGGAGCGGCCGATGCGATTGTGTACGGGCGTCCGTACATCGCCAATCCGGACCTGGTCGAACGTTTCGGTAAACAGTCTCCGCTAAATGCAGTCAACTACGATCGGCTATATGGAGGCGGGCCAGACGGCTACAGCGACTATCCTGCCATGGCTGCGCGCTGATACCTATCATTGAGCCGAATACGGCGCCTATTCGGCTCGCCTTGAGAAGGGGGAACGCGGAGACATTATGCTGTGCTTGTGCCACCGTGGTTATCACGCACTCGCTCCTGAAAATACGCTCGATGCCTTTGAGGCTGCCATCGAGTTAGGAGTCGACGGTCTCGAAACCGATGTTCAACTGTCGGGAGACGGGATACCCGTCATGTTTCACGACCGGCTCTCTCCGGATGGGCGGCTTGTAGTAGACCTATCCAGGAACGAGTTAAGCAGACTCGTTGGATACGCTGTTCCCACGTTGGCTGAAACGTTGCTGCTGCTCGAGAAGTCGCCTCGGCGATTTCTTTGGAATTTTGAACTCAAACACCCGAACGTCGCAGCTCCGGCTATGGCCGCCATCACCCCGTATCTTCACTCGGCCAATATTTTAATCAGTTCGTTTTGGCATGGCCTGATCGGCAGCCTTAGCGCCCCGGATCTGCGCTGCGCGATCATTCTTGCTCACGCTCCCCTCCCGTTCGACTCCCGGCCATCATGGATCCCTGCCCCTAACAATGTTGACACGCTTGTCTGGTGCTTCGACCGAGCGACCCCCGAGGGCCTCTCCCAGGCGAGGCAACTTGGTTTTCGAAATTTTGTGTATGACGCGGTCACGGCGGCAGATCACGCGCAGCTGGCAGAGTGGGGAGCGGATGGAGTCATCACGGATTATCCCGCATTCAGATAAACTGCACCCGCTGTTGCACTTCCGCATGGCCAAGAGACCACACCCCGGCGACACCTTTCTCCAAGTCTTTCTGTGGCTCATGAAGATGGTCGCCCACCGGATGAGGTACATCCTGGCAACTCTCCCAATTGGTCCGTCGCAACAACACGCTCCGTGCTATAGTCGCAGTAGATGATTCTGTCTGCCCAGGGAGTGACCATGCTGACACGATTCTGCGCCCTTCTGTTGTGCTGTGGGATTCTGGCCGCTTGTAATCGGAGCGATGAATCAGGGTCGAAATCGGCGGCGGATTGGGCGAAGGCCGGCGAGACTGACGGCTACGGCTACTATGCCGATCACGCCAGCATTAAGCAGGCAGATGAGATAGTGACGATGTCCGATCTCTTCGACTACAAGATCGCGCGAACGGAAGGCGGTGGGGCCCCTGCCCTTTCCAAGAAAACCGATCGCGGATATGACTGCCAGAATCAGAAGAGCCAGCCGCTCAAGACGACTTGGTATTCCGGCCAGATGGGAACCGGTAGCGTGGTGCGGTCCAGCGGAGATAGCGACCAATTGACGCCGGTCATGGCAGGCTCGCCGACCGCAGCACTCATCAAAATCGCCTGCGGTAAGCCCTAGACGATTACAACGGGCTGAGCTCGATACCTCCGTCCTTACGCCGCTTTCGTCCCCTGCATCATGAGGTAATGCACCCCGGCGTGGAGGGCCCTCCGCCATTCGGCTTCGACTTCAGGGGTGCACTCAGAGTCGAATTCCTTGACGGTCTTGACCAGGCTCGTGATCCACAACTCATAGAGCCGCGCGGTCACATTCATTCGTCTGGGGCTGTGCGACTCGGCGAGACGATCCAAACAGGCCGTTCCGACCGGCTTCCCCTCCAGATGCATCAGGAGCATCGACACGCCCTCGCGCAGCAACGCCTTCTGCTTGGCAAAGTTCGTCCTGGCGAACATCGGGCGGATCGCCGGATCACTGGCAAGGAAGATCTCATAGAACCGGTCGAAGAATGCAGGATGCACACAGCAGCGACCATAACTGGCAACGACGTCTGTAATAGGCATGGCATTTCCTCGCGGTCTAGGCTCTCTCTTATTTTTTCGACACGTTCACATGAGGCTCGGGACAAACCCATGGGTCTGGAGTATTTTCTACGAAGACGCGGGGTTCAGGAACCATTTCCTTCGCACCCGTTGAGACCCCGACCGCTCATGAGTGCGGAGAAACCGGGTTCGCTCCGGATACCTGAAAAACACCGACGACGTCCTGCAGTTCGATCGCCATCTGACTGAGATCCTGACTGGCCTTGGCCGATTCGCCGGCGCCGGATGCCGATTCCCCGGTCACTCGCGCCACATTGTCGATATCGCCGGCGATCTGTTGCGTAGCCACCAATTGTTCCTCGGACGCGACGGCGATATGCCGGATCATATCCGCGCTCTGCGACACCATTTGCACGATCTGCGCGAGCGCCTCACCGGTCTTGTTGGCCATTTCCACACTGATCGCCACCTTCCGTGTCCCGTCCTCCATGGACTCGACCGCGCCTCGCGAATCCTGCTGAATCTTCCGGATCATGTCTCCTGTTTCTTTGGTTGCCTTGGTCGTCCGTTCGGCCAGCTTGCGGACTTCGTCTGCGACAACCGCAAACCCCCGCCCCGCTTCCCCCGCACGAGCCGCTTCAATTGCCGCATTCAACGCCAACAGATTCGTCTGATCGGCAATATCTTCGATTGTGGAGACGATGGCGCCGATCTGATCCGACGAATTCCCCAAGGCCCCGATAATCGTGGCGGAGTTTGCCACCGACTCGGAAAGATGCTGCATGCCGGCGATGGTTTCGGACACGACCGAACCCCCATTTTTCGCCATCGCCACGGTTTCCTGCGCGAGACTGGCTGCTTTGCCAGAGCTGTCCGCAACCTGACCGACCGTGGCATTCATTTGCTCGACCGCGGACGCGGCCTGGGAGGCCCGGGCTGTCAACTGATGGCTTCCTTTAGAGATTTCATCAGCCGTGGGGGACAACTGCACTGAAGCCGACGCCACCTTGTGCGTGACATGCACCACTTTCCCGATAAGGCTCTCAAGCGCATCGAGCAATCGGTTCGTCGACTGACAGAGCCGTGCGATCTCGTCCTTCCCGTGCACAGGGATCCGTATGCGCAAATCGCCCGCGGCAATCGATTCAAAGCGGGATTCGATCGTGGACAATGCTCCGCTGATCCGCCGGGCTATGAGCACACCCATGACCACCGCGGCTCCCAATGAGCATCGCCACAAGCACCACATGATTGACTCGGTCCTGAACGATAGTCGATGCCCGCTCTTCCTGCTGATGCTGCCAGGGCACCGCGGCTGTCACGACTTGATCGATCGCGGCGCGATGTTCGCGATAACGTGCGCTCAACACCCCGGCGGCCAGGGTACGAGCCTTGGGCAGGTCGCCGGAGAGGAGGGCCGGAACAAATTCGCGGTCCCGCGCGTTGAGAAACGCGATGCCGGAGGCATAGGAATCCACCACCAATGCCTGCTTCATCTTCCCCTCTGCCAACGTATCCGACCAATAGCGATGGCGACTTTCGTATTCGCTCCGGAGCAGCTTGCCTCTCTCGATCAATTGGTTGACGACCTCCCGGTCGGTTTCCTGTAACAGCTGCAAGATGAGGAGATAGGACTCCACGAGATACAAGGGAGGGGGAAGCACATCCGCCACCAGATCTTTCGTCCCGATAATCTCTTGATAGACCGGTCCGTTAATCTTGACCGCTTCAAGAGCGGAATGCGACATCGCCAATCCAATCGCCAGCGCGAACACGAACGGGCCAGCCAGCAACGCCAGCTTTAGCCGTATAGACAGACGGTCGAGCAACACGGTCATACGCTCCCCTCAAGAGCTCTCGCTCATCGAAACCGAGGATCCGGAAACTTAGCGCATACCGTCTATCGGCATGTTTCCGCTCGATCTTAAGCAGTTGTACTCTCGGCTGGCCTTTGGCGTCGGTTCGAAAACCGGGACTGAAGAACGGGGCGTTTGACTTAATCCAGTATGATCCAAGCCGTTTCCACAACGCGTCCCCTAACTTAGCTTCACAACCACCGTCACTCCGCCTGCGTTGTGCATCGCCGCGCACCTGAGCGGGTGCTGGCAATGGTGAGGTCGAACGCGCGCGCGTTGATCCAATGCACGATAGCTCCGTCGATAATGAAGAGACTGGCCGCGCCCAACGAGAAGATGCCTTGCCCTGGGGCACGAGGGGAAGCCCGCCAAACCGGGCTACCCCTCGTCCATTCTCAAAAACCAAGTCGCAACCGTCTAGTTCCCAACCGCTGCGACCGGTTTAGCTTCGACGGAAGAGGTCATGTCCGCCTGCTGCGTACCAGCCCGGGCCTGGGCTAACGGCTTAATGCGCTGGTCGCCGGGCGGCAGCACGCGCAGATAGCCCCACTGTCCCGACTGTGAATAGGGCAAGCGCTGATTGCTCCAGACGTAATCTCCCTGCATGCGGAACGGCCCGCCGGCGCTCGGGAGAAAGGCATCGATCGATTCCGATCCGGCAAACTCCACCACGCTGATCATGTCCGCCCCGCGCATGAACGGCTCAATCGGCCACTCGTGCCGCTCGACGCTGAACATGCCATTCTGCTCGTTGCTCGCGCCGAACACATGGATACGGACCGGATCGCCCGCATGAGCCTCAATGATAGGCGTCGCAGGATCTTCCGCCTTGTCGGCGACGCAGGGTTGGAACATCTTGCCAAGGGTACAGCCGTTTCCTTCCCGGAATTTGTACGGCTCCGCCCGGTAGTTCACCGCGGTAAGCCCGGCGGTATTCTGTACATAGGGCATGAAACTCGTCCCGATGATGTTGTCCTCGTCCTGGAAGAACAACGCTACATCGCGATAGTTCGTCCGATGTTCGTATCCTTGGATCGTTCGATCCACGATGACGTCGGCCGCCCAGCTGTTCTTGTTGGACAAGTCCGCGCCGGTCCTCGGATCCCGGTACTGCGCGCCCTTTGGACCGATCACCACCGCCCCGTAGAGCCCGTTGCGCGGATGGGTCATCACATTGCCCCAATCCCACACCAACGAAGCGGTTTCGCCAAGGAACGGGTCCGCATAGTAGGTATAAGTCCGGTTCTCGCCCGGCGCAACCGTCTGATCGCCAGGATTGTTGCCGACGTTCGCCCCGAGCGAATCCTTGGGATCAAACGTCAGCCCGATGGCCGAGAAGGACGCCCGCCCTTCTTTCATCCGGTTCGTCAGCTTCACTTTGATGCAGTCCCCCACATTGGCCCGCAACGTGAGCGGCATCGGCTGGAGGCCTGCGGCCACCGTCGCGACTTCCTCCTCCAACGCGTAAATCTTCGCGTTCGGATTCGTCATCTGAATCGTCCGTTCAAAGTCGATCTCGATAGAATCAGGCGCTTTGGGGTTCAGCCTCATCGAGGGATAATCCATCGCCACGACGTTGAAGCTTTTCACCGGAGCCTCCGACGGGCACACTGCCGGCGGCTTCGGAATTTCATTTCTCCGGCTGTAGCCCGCAGGCAGTTTCTGCAGGTCCGCAGACTCCTTGTCCAGTACCCGCATAATGCCCCAGGCTCCCTCGGAGAACTTAGAAGCGCGTCCGTTGAAATGAATATAGTCGCCCGGCTGGAGTCGCGGACCGCCCGCTTGCGGCACGACCAGATCGTAGCGTTCGGCGATGCCGATATGAATGGAATTCTTCCGGTTGGCGTCTCCCGCATAGCGCTCGGTGAGATACGTGTGACCGGAAAGCGTCCAGACCATCGTCTCATTCGCCATGGTTTGCAGCAGCCGGAACACCACCGTGTCTCCCAGATAGGCCCGCACCATCGGCGTATAGGGATCGCCGTGGGTTGCACTACTGAAGAGCTTCGACGCATCCGGATT
Source organism: Nitrospira sp. (assembly GCA_030653545.1). Taxonomy (NCBI): domain Bacteria; kingdom Pseudomonadati; phylum Nitrospirota; class Nitrospiria; order Nitrospirales; family Nitrospiraceae; genus Nitrospira; species Nitrospira sp. The sequence goes on from JAURZE010000037.1 coordinate 9,867, forward strand.
GGCCGTCAGACGGCCCGCGATCGGCTCGGCCTTGAAGTTCAAGCCGCCGCCCGTCGTATGGGTCCCGCCGTTGAGGAAGGCCATGGGCGTCATCGGAATATGCTCCGGCATCGGGAAGGAAATCGTCTTGCCCGCCTCCAACGCCACTTCGATGGGCTGCCCCGGGGGATTGCCGGCGGTGACGATGTTGACGGTATGCGGCACCGTGTCGTTCAATTGGACCATCAGCTCCCGGAAGCTTCCGTTCACGCCGTAACCCACCGGCTCGGCCGTCCGGATGTCGGCGATCGGACCGCTCCGGATCGGCTTGCCGGTCTTCGGATCATGGTAGGTCGAGCCGACCGGCTCAATGATGATGGTGCCGAAACCGCCATGCGGCCACGTGACCCGACCCAGCGCATGGTCATGCCAGAAGACCGTCCCGACGTCGGAGTCCACCCAGAACCGTTGCCGGACGAACTCCACTGTCACGATATCCTTGACCGGGTGGCCGTACTTTAACGGCCTGTGGAGGGTAATCTGATTACCCGTGACGGATTTTACCCGGCCGATCTCATTGCCCTCGACGTTATCCGCGCCGATCAGAATCTCCACATTGGGCTGATATTGCGCAGCGTTCTTGACCGTGATGACTCGGTCGCCCTTCTTGGCCGCTTTCGTGAAGACGGTATTCATCGGCAATGGCAGACCATGGTTCACCTTTTTCTCCATCATCGTGAACGGCCGCACCGATTGCTCGTACGAAAATCCGGTGATGACGCCATCAGAGGATTGGTTGTCGAACTGCAGGAAATGCCAGTGCGTATTGATCTTGGACGCATGGAAGTTAATGTGATCGTCGTCCTCCCATTCGCTGGTCAGCATCCAATCGATGCAGTCATAAATATTGGCGCGCACGACCAGAGGGTATTTGACGTCGCTGTTCCGGACCTTGGCTTCCTCCTCGTGCAGCACGTAAATCAGTCCATCTCTGTCCACGATCGCCGGCGTATCGCCCTGCTTCTCAGCCAGCTTCATCGGGGTCTGAATGAAGTGGACGTTGTACTTTTTCGATCCGGCATTTTCCGGACACATACTCCAGCGGCCATTTTCACCCGGTTTCGCCGGGTAGGAACTGGGCAAGCCGTCCTCGTCGAGATGAATCATGTCCAGCCATGGGGAAGGATTATGGTTCTGCGAAAACGGTACACGCCGCCCGAAGTGCGGCTTCAGATGGGGCCAGGCCACTTTACCCGTGGCCGACTCGAAGACAATCGGCAGCCGCTGGCCGGGGGTCGCTGATTGATAACGGGGATTCGGGATGGCGTTTTCCCGTTCCGTCATGGCCCGACTCCCCTGCCAGGCCCAATCCAAAACACTCGCGTCGTACGAGAGGGTTTGTCCCTTTTCATCGTTCTTATGACCGGGCTTGCCCTGCGGCGGCAACTGCATGGTCACCCAATCTTGGATCGTGACAACAGCCGGGTAGGCTTTCCAATCGGTCTTGCCTTTCTCGATGATCCGGAACTGCTTACCGAACCAATCGACGGTCTTGCCGATCAGTTCATCCGAGTTCACGCCGTTCTTCAGACGACCGGTCCGGTCCGGCAGCTCACGCAGATCGGGCATCGGATCGTTGTGATGCTCGCCCTGCTGCAGCGTGTTGTACACACGCCAATAGCCCCACATGCCGGCGATATAGTGATGGGCAACGTGGCAGTGAAACAGGAAATCACCGGCCAATTGCTGGCAGAGGCCCGAGCCGCACTCTGTTTCCAGATCCATCGTCTCCGACGGCCCGATTACCTCGACATCGACACGGTCGGATTTCGTCCGGATGACCGGATATTTGACCGGCCCGTTCTTGGCGGCATGCCAGAGAGGCATCTCGTCGATGGCGCGGGGGCTGCGCGGCCACCGGATAGAACCGCCGTGGGGATGGTGGGAGTGGAACACTTCGGAGCCGCCATGGACCAGGCGGAATTTCGCGGGGTCGCCGAGATAGCTGCGCGGCACGGTCGTCGCGGGATCGCCGAACGTATAGGCGCTGTAGGCCATGGACTCGTCTTCAAAGCCGAAATACTCGTGCTGGGCCTGCATGTTGTCGACGCCGAAGGGCTCGCTTCGATAATTGACGGCTCGGGCCACCGGCCGATAGACGTCGGTCAAGGGATCGCGCTGCGGAAGAAAATCGCCTTTCTTGTTGAGCGGACGGAACGCCTCATCGCCGACTTCATGATAAATGATGACGAACTCCCGGAAATCAGGCCCCATGCCGTTTTTGATGATCGCCTGCCACCCGCTCTTCATGGCCGTCGGTTCCCCGATCCCCAGCGGGTCGAGATATTCGGAGCCTTTCGGCTCAATCACGAACGTGCCGAAGAGGCCCATGACCGTCAATTCCCGGTCGTTGCTGTACGAATGGAACTGCCGTCCGCCTTCCTGCTGAGTCGGCGGGATGTACCACTCCAGATCCACGGCCTTTCCTTTGGCCGCGATGCTGTCCGGATTCGTCGTCGTCGCCGGCTGCCCCGTGGACGCGATGATCATGCTGGAGCCGTGAATATTGAGGCTGACTTCCTCACCGCCATCCAATTGATTGCGTAGCGCAATCTTCACGCAATCGCCCTGGTTTCCCCGGATGACCAGCGGCTGGATCCATTGATTCTGCAAGCCGTTCTTCACCGCGCCCGGTTCGTAGCCGTCCTTTTCACGGGAGTCGCGGTTCTTCGTTTCCTCTTCGCGCACCTTGTCGAGGTTCTCGGTGAGCACGTACATGTAGCCGGGATAGAAGTCGAGCCACATGTTCAGGGAGATTTCGACGTTGATCGCGGAGATATCGTACTGCCGGACCGGAGCCGCTGCGGGACAGCGCCCACCTATCGTCGAAACAGGTTCCACGCCGGAATTCGACATGAGCAACACGTCCTGATTACCCGCACCGTACTGATGCATCATGTTCAGGTTGTTGTAATATCCGCCGGTACGCTGCTCGGCCAGATCCTGCTCCATCTGCTGCATGACGCGGTGGTGCTGGAGTTCCATCATCGCGGTGCGCTCAGGGCGGCCCTCCATCACATCCTCGACGATGGTTTGTCCTTTGAGCCGCTCGGCCCAGGCCGTTTCCGGCGCGTGCTCCGCGGCTCCCTGATGCGCCGCATGTTGAGCCACCGCCTCGTCACCGGCCAAGGCGAGACCTACGGTGCACACAATGTTTGCCATTGTCCGATGATATGGGACCAGCCTCCGCATCATAATGTCCTCTCCCTTTCCGCTCTTGATTGATCGATCCATGCCTCTATCGTCGAGTGCGTGCCGGCAACCCGACGTGCCTGCCTGCGCCCTGTTGACTACAACTCTGCGCCAACCGCTTCTGCTCCGTGCCGTAATCCTGCTTTCGCACGTCAGGCCTCCTCGCGGCGGCCTCTTGTACGTTTCCTGCTCTTGGGTTATGCGGAGGAGATCAGCAACTGGCGTGCCGCACTGCCGAGCCACCCGGGTACGCAAAGAGACGCGACAATACTGGCAGATCGGCTGGGTAAAGGAATCGGCGAAGGAGGAGCGTCGCAATCAGTCGCGATAGTCCGCAGTTCACCGCGAAATATCGCGGGAGGAGTCTGTACCCTTCATTGGTGAACTCATAGGATCAGGCCCGGGTCAGATGGCTCGACGAATAACCACGGTCATTTCAGGCAGGTAATTGCGCGAGGGGCAAAGACCGCTTCGGACAGGCATCGTGCCAAGCGGTTCATGCCCATACCAAGAACGAGGGCGCCAAGTGTCGTTGCTGCCAGGATCAGAGGGGCCCACATCCGCACGTCCTCCCGATCCTGCATGGTCTCTTTGTCGTGTTCGGCCATTCTGTATTCGACCTCTTCAAACGCCAGGGCTATGGTGTTTTCCAGCTCCAGCCCTTCTCCCATTCGGATATAGCTCAAGACATCTTCTTCTCGCCCAAGAACGAGATCCAGCGTGAGCCGCCGTTTTGTCTCAAGCAGCTCTTCCACCTTCCCGGTGAGAACTTGAACGCGGGCATGGAGATCCCGCCAGGGAGCCGTGATGGCGACCAGACGGTTCACAAGACCAGGGATGTCGTATTCGGCGGCGACCATGGGTTTTACGAATCTGCCTTCTTTCGTCAAGGCATAGCCGCGAAAGCCGTTGTCCACATCGGCGACGAGACGTTCGAGTCGAAGCAGTTCCTGCTTGATAAGCCCATAGCGGTCCCGATCATCGTGTACGGACTGCCATCGATTGAAAAACCCTGCCTGGATTGCGAGGATCACGGACAGCATTGTTACTAAGAGGAAGCTCAGTACTATTTTGCGCTTCATAGGGTTGGCCATTATCGGCTGTGCCTCTGTCCGAGTTCATGGGAGGGAATCCCCCCCATGAACTCGAAAGATCCTACAGCCAGGTTACGCGCTCGGCCGGCCGAATGTAGATCGGCTCTTCGACCTGAATACGCGCCACTTCCTTGCCCGACTTGTTGAAGCCCAGCACGGTATCGTTATACATCTCGAAACGCTTACCGTGGATCTGGGTCTCGAACACCTTCGGACCAGGGATGACGTCGTACCGGAAGACGATCTGCTGACTGGCTCTCCAGAGCTGGAGGACCGCCAACAGTTCGCGGCTGGGCACGAGATACTTCTCGATGGCGTTGTCCACGCCCGGGCCAAACATCTGC
>JAURZE010000038.1 GCA_030653545.1 Nitrospira sp.
CCGCCGTATCAAACTCTCGGCGATGGGCTTTGATGAAGGTGTACTTCAATCGGACGTGCTGCGATCTCCATCGATTCCCCATGAATCCTCCCCCTGTTCTAACGACCACCCTAAGGTGTCCGTTAAAGCCTGGGAAGTCCAGCATTCGATGGGGCGAGGGAAGGATGAGGAAAGAATGGCTTGCAACTAAGGAGAAAGTACGTAGTGCACCGCCTCAACCCTGACTACAGGCATGATGAGACCGAGCCCTTTTTGATCGTGAGAGAAGTCATACACAATCGATTCATCCGGAATAAGTCGGCCGATGATGATGACGGCAAGTTCTACAGTCTTCCCAGCGGCAATCTCGCGCAGCAATCGATCCAAAGAGTCCGCCGATGGGACGGCTTTGAGCTCTCCAGGGAAATCCTCAGACTTGAAGCGAACCTGCCCCCATCGAGTAGAGGTCAATACAGGGCCGAGGGCCACAGAAAACCCCTTCCGCTCCGGATCAAAATGAGATAACTCCCCCGACCACCGAAACGCGATTCGCCGACCGAGCGCACGGTTCCCCGCACGACGGTCATCGCGCGCTCGATTCACCTGAAAGAGGCGGTCGTCATGTCCAGGATCGTGGTGCCCTTCTCCATAAATCGCGGGCCAGTCAGGTGGATAGCCCTCCAAGGCTTCAAGAAACCCTTCGATAGCGATCGCATCGTCAAGTAGCTGAATATCACCGGGGAGAGCGGCAGCGAATTCAGAAAACGCCACGAATTGAATGGGGCTGATCCCCAGATCCTCCTGTGCGCCCGCCGAGGAAGCTGGATAGAGGATGGAGAGGATGAGCAGAACGAACAACGTGGGCATGGCCACTACTGCTATCCGACAGGGGCCTGGGAAAAGGCCTGCGAAAATGCCCTTTCAAGTCCTTGCACGGAAGGGTGATCGGCCTGTAAGACTCCGGCGTCCAGTAGCACTGCCACACGTGGAGCCGGGTCGAGTCGACGAAGGGCCGCTTGGGTCAGCCCCTCCGTCTTCAACGCCTTCTCATAGGTCCCGAACCACGCCTCAACTACCACGCGCAATCCGGCATCCCCCGGCTTCATCTTGCCCATCCTCACTTGCTGAAGCAGCTTGATGATCGGATCAGATTGCGCGATGGTATTCATCGCTCGCTGAAACAGTTCTTCCACATCCATGACGGTTGCCTAGTTCGATGAACAGGAGCCAGGTCCACGAGGATCGCCGCAGCTCCCGCAGGACCCACCGGATCCGGCACCGGGAGATGCCCATCCTCCAGTCGCGCCAACCCCGAACGAAGAGATCTGCTGTTCCAGCCTCGTTGCCTGACATTTCGGGCACGCAGCTTCATCCGACCGGCGGACCAACAGTTCAAACCGATGTTTACATTCGCTGCAGACATATTCGAAGATAGGCATGTTACACGCTCCTTGTTAGGGGCCATTATAAAATTCCCCCGTCCAGATCGCAATGAGAGGCACCTATGCATCGTGAGGAACAGTCCTTTAACCTCCGGTTCAGCGTGGAGGCCAGCTTCCCTGATGATTACGAAGGGGACGAGGATCAGCGCGCTTGGACCGGCGAATGGGAAGCGCGGATCAAACCGGACATTCTCAAGATGGTCTTCGAATCACTACGCCGTCAACCTGGCTGGGCAGCGCACATTCGCAATCGGGGGAAATCCGCCCAGGACGAGATTGAAGTTGTCGTTGAAAAAGACTTCGGCAAACCTCAACCATTCAAGATCTAGCGCATGCAGCAAGAAAGAGACATCGGGCTCTATCTCCACGTTCCGCTCTGCCGCCAGCGCTGCCACTTCTGCGCCTTCTACTTGGAGATTGCCACGCCGGCTCGCATCGACGCCTACCTTTCAGCGCTCGAACGTGAACTGATCCTCTATCGCCAGCAGAATCTCCTTGCTGGACGAGCATTTCAGAGCATCTACTTCGGAGGGGGGACGCCCACGGTGCTTCCATCGCTTCGGCTGGCTGCCCTTCTAAACCATATTCGAAACACCTCTTCCGTCACGCCGGATGCCGAAGTGACCGTTGAAGCTCATCCCTCAACAGTCACACTTGCTGATTTGAGGGCCCTTGCCACAGCCGGCTTCAATCGGATCAGTCTGGGAGCTGAATCCATGGCTCCCCAAGACTTCATTCCGATTGGCCGCCCTGGCACGGTATCCGAAACCGAGCAGGCAGTTGAACATGCTCGAACTGCAGGATTTTCCAATATCAATCTCGACCTCATGTATGGCCTGCCTGGACAAAGTCTTGTGTCCTGGACAACCACCGTACAATCTCTTCTTCAACTCAATCCAACTCATATCTCTTGTTATGCCCTCACCATTGAAGACAACACCAAGCTGGCGCACGATATCGCCAAGGGACTGGTCCCTGCACCTGATGAACTACTTCAAGTTGAGATGGAAGCGGCAGCCGAAACGGTGCTGACACAAGCCGGCTTTACTCGCTACGAAATTTCCAACTACGCCAAGCCCGGTTATGCCTGCCGCCACAATTTGCTCTATTGGACCGACGGCGACTACCTTGGCCTCGGTCCCAGCGCGCAGTCCTACGTGGCCGGATGCCGATTTGGCAACATTGCACATCTCGACACCTACACAAGCCAGCTGGAGCGGAATCAACTTCCAGTAACAGATCGCCAACAGCTCAGCGTCGAGGACCAACAACGCGATGCCCTGATCTTCGGCCTACGTCTCTTGAACGGGGTCCCCAGCTCACTTCTTGCTGATGGGCAAGCCGACCGGGAACTCTTCGCCCAACTCAGGGCGAAGGGCCTGATCGTCGAAGAGGGCAGCCGAACCAGGCTGACCCCGTTGGGCCGCCGCTTTGCCGACAGCGTGGCATCAGACCTGTTCTGACCTACTCCCCCGCACCCAGCCATTGACAAGGAACCAGACGGAAAGAGACACTATCGGTCTACACGCGAGGTGACCAATGCCCGTCAACATGGATCCAACAAAGAAGCGCAAGTCCGGCCAAGCGGAACCGACCGTAACCTCACAGCCGGTCCTCGAACCCACAGAGGCAGCACCGCTCGCGTTTGGAACCGAAACCCATGCTGATCGAGAGAAGGATCTGGCCGATGCCGAGTGGAAGAATTTGTGGGATGCCACTGAAGTGATCGATATGGATAAGGTGTGACCGGCGCCGATCAAGCCGGAAGAAAATAGAAGGCAATGGCCAGCATCGCGTAGACCCCGACCAGCATGGCGCCTTCCATCCAGTTCGACTCCCCGTCGATCGCGACGAAACCCACAACAAACACCGAGATCGTCACCGCCGCGACTTCGAACGGCGTAAAGATCAAGTCCAGCGGGGTACCGAAGAGATAGCTCGCAAAGACCAGCACCGGCGCGACCAAGAGAGCAATTTGCAGACTTGACCCCACGGCAATCCCATAGGCCAAATCCATTTTATTCTTCATCGCCATGAGCACCGCCGTCGAATGTTCCGCCGCATTGCCGACCAGCGCCACCAGAATCACGCCGACGAAGACCTGCGTCAGACCCAGTTTGTGCGCAGTCGGCTCAATGGCACCGACCAATAGTTCGCTCATCACGGCGATCAAGGTCGTCACCACAGTCAAGACCGCCACCGACATACGGAAGCTCCAAGGCTTCTCGCCCAGATCTTCCGCGTCATGTGATTCCCCTGCATACAGATGGCGATGGGTCTTCAGGGAGAACATGAGGCTGAGCCCATACATCACGAAGAGCACGATGGCGATCTCCAGACTCAACTCCCGTTCGATCGTCACGCCCCGATCCGCGGCGGTGAAATGGAACAGCGCGGGTATGATCAAACCGACCGCCGCCAACAAGAGCAGGCTGGAGCCCATCCCTGCCGCCGTTTGGTTGAACTTCTGCCGTTCAAACTTCAATCCGCCAGCAACCATAGACGCCCCGAGAACCAGCAGAACGTTACCGAGAATGGAACCAGTGAGTGACGCTTTGACCACATCATGGAGCCCCTCACGAAGTGCGGCAAGTGCTATGATCAGCTCCGCGGCGTTTCCCAGTGAGGCATTTAACAGGCTGCCGATCCCGGCACCGACATGCGACGTGAGATGCTCGGTCGCGCGGCCCAACATCCCGGCGAGCGGAACAATCGCGAAAGCGGACGCGGCAAAGACATAGAGCGGATCAGCCTTGACGACCTCAAGGGCAATCGCCGTCGGAATGAACACAAGCAATATATCGAGCCACGACGTAAAGATTTTTTTCATGGGCGAAACCTAACATGAGTCTCTGTGAATGTCGATGAACGGCACCCCATTAACCGATGCCTTGTTCTACCCCTTTCATCTCTGCCATGAGCAGACGTTGCGATGCCTCCTCGCGCGGTTTCACCGGGTCCACTTTCGCGATTATATGGCGATCCAGCTCAGTCCCTTCTCAGGGACCACCGCCTATGCCGATCGCATGGGAGGAACATTTCCAGAATTGGTAACCACCGGAAGGCTGGTTCAAGGTCATAATGTCAGCGGCCCTCTGAGCGAGGCCAGCCGGATCTCCATTGACCATGACTTGGCCGATACTCGGTGGCGAACTATTTTCCATGAAGCGATTCGGGAGAACCGGCGCTTTCAGCGGGGCCTCTTTGATCCCACCCATGCCGTTACGATCGGCCGGGATGTCTGGCCAGGCCCTGCCGCGCTGCTCCGGCTCATGGATAAGCACTTTTCCCACCAACCGTTCACCGTCAAGGCCGTACAACAGTTAAGCTGCGAACGGCTGAGCGGAGATGACGCCTTTCGTTTCGAGTATGGTCTGGCATTGGTCAAGACCGCCGCGGCCCAGGGCTATACGATGCACCTCGCCCAGACCCTCCAGGTGACAACGGCGACCGATTCGCCCGCACATTTTCAGCTGTTCAGCCGGACGCTCGAACGAGAACACAAGCAGCTTCCGAACCATTTGATAATCAGGACCGGGTATTAACCTCCTCCCACGACTCTGCTACACTTTTCGGCCATGGCGAAACCATCCTTTCCGTTGACGACCCCTGACGTCACCGAAGAGACCGGGACAGGCACCGGCGACGACCTCGAATCCCGGGTGATCGTCTACAATTGCGACTGCCATACCTACCAGCAGGTGATTAGCCTCCTGTGCAAGTATGTGCCGGGCATGACCTCTTCACACGCCTTTGAACTCGCGTATCAAATCGATCATGAAGGAGAAGCGATGGTCTTTGAGGGGGAGACACAGCAAGCCGAACAGATTGCGTCAGGGCTCGCAAGCGGAGGACTTCGAGTGGCGGTGCAGTAGGTCACGTACCCGTGCGGGACGGAGCTGCGCTACTTGGCTTTCCGTTTCGCCGGTTGCTTCGCGACTTTCTTGGCAACAGATATCGCAGCCTTTGCTGCTTTCACCGGCTTGGTGGGTTTGGCTGCCTTCGCGGGCTTTTCCGGCTTGGCTGCTTTCACCGGCTTCGCCGCCAAAGCGGGTTTCGCCGGTGCACCGGGTTTTGTGGGAGGCTGCTTGCCCGACTTGGCTGACTGCCGGCTGGATCTCGATGATCCTGATTTCACCGGTATCGGCATGGCGGCATACACTTTATTGATCTTCGTCAGCTGATCCGGGTTCATCACCCTTACTTGATACAGCTCAAACAGTTTCCCGATGGCTTTCTGATCGCCCCGTTTCGCCGCATTTAACAGCTTGCGGCGTTGGTTCATTTCTTCTTCTTCAGTATGGGAGGCAGCGCGTCGTTCCATTCTACTCCATCCTCTTCTAGCATCCCTTCAAACAGACAACAGGCCTGCCGAACAGCTAAAAACTCGCGGAACTATATCAGAAATCACATGAATGTTGAAACAGGCTGCACGCACCATACAATTCAGGCTCCAGAGGCACGCCAGACGCCCTTGTCTCCCTCGGGACAGGAAGAGACTCTTCCCCATTGAGCCCCGTCAAACCCGGTAGGTATAATCGCTCCACTACATTCACAGGAGAATCCACCATGTCCATGCATACACCCCCTCAATCGACTGTCGCCGATGACCCCAAAGCCCGCGAGGTCATGCGGCAAGCATTCGAAAAGACTGCCCGCTGGCCGAAAGATTTTAACGGCTTCACTGCTGATCTGACCGTGAATATCAACGGGAAGGTGACCACCGGTCCCGTCATGGTGAAGGGCCCCCGTGAGGTGTCGGTGCAACTTGGAGATGCCGACGTACAAAAATGGGCTCAGGAGCAGCTCGGAATGATCGCCGTCCACCGCGGCCCCCGAAGCTTCGAAGAATCAGACGGCAAGTACTCTCTCACGATGGAAGAGGATGGCCACCCCTTCGGCACCAAGCTCGATATCCACGGATCGAACTCCTTCTACCGGATCAAAGATAACCGCATCACCCAAATTAACCGGAAGATGGCCCACCCGGGCATGACTCCCTTTGCCTTCTCAATCAACGTCGAAGAAAGTTCCGTCACGCAGGATCAGAAGAACCTGACCACCAAATATACCGTCTATTACTACTCCCCCACTGACGGGAAGTTAAACAACGTCGAGAGCTTCACCGACACGCATGTGCGGGTAGGAGCGGCGGATCTTCCCGCCACCCGCCGCATCATTGCATTTGAAAACGGCCAGGTCATCGTCAAGAACTTGACCTTCACGAACCACAAGTTGCTCTAGCCCCCTATTCCCGCCCGCTCCCCGCTTGGGGAACGGGCGGGAAATCGACGGGCATACTACTATGGATCTGAGAACCTCATTCCCACGAAGCATGCGAGTTACACTCGCGGGCTACGTTCATCTCGCACGCATGATCGACAAATGCCGCGCGGTCCTCGCCGGAACGCAAGGTGAGTACCTCTATCCCTGCCCGATGGATGAACGGCTTTTGGAGTTCGTCGGAATCACCAGCGATCAATTCACCTCGGCAGTGAACACGAATCCAACCGATGCAGGCGTAGCGGCCTGGTTCCAGCAGACTGCCACATCGCATCCGACAGCTGAGTTAGATGAATGGAATATGAAGCTGTTGGCGCGCGGCCCCAGCTCTCCGGAGAGCCTGGAGAAGTTCAAGAAATACCGGGACGCCGTGGATCCTTCACGGACCGATCTGACCGCCTGGTCCGATCTGCAAGATTTGGAAGAAGGGCGAGACGTACCGCGACGAATAGTGATTGCCTAACCGACGCCGAGCCAGAGGACACCGCGACATGAACATGACGACCGCAACCTGTGCCTGCCTGTTGCTCGGATTGACCAGCGCCGGCTGCGAAACCGAGCAGCTCTTGCTCAAAAAGAGCGCCTTGACCACTGAGCTGCGAAAGGAAACCACCAGAGGTGTATCGCTGCCCGCTGGTTGCCCGACGCTCATTAAATCTCTTCCCGCCACCCAAACCAGCCTGACGGTCTCCTACATCGAGCCAACGAAGAGTCAGAATGGCGTCCTGCTCACGGATCTCGCCTACACCACGATCTACCTGAACGCCAAGGGCGTTCCAACAACTGCCATTCGCGTGTGGACCAACGACCCACACGGCGGAGCGCAGGTGACCATCAGCGATATTCCCGTGACCGCATCCGAGATAGGCTTGTGCGTCACCGCAACCAATTGGGCAGGGAAAGAATCGTTGTCGGCCTCGACCACGCCGTAGGACTCCCTCGAAACGGTTGGTCTCGTGGCATTCTTCAGAGCCTCGAATGCCCGGCAATTTCAAGAGCGGCTCGATCGGAACGCCCGCCCTCTGCGTTACTTGCCCTTCTCTCGTTTCGCCGCCTTTTTCTCTGCCATCGACTTAGCCGGCTTCTTCTTCGTCTCTTTTTTCTTGTCCTGCCCTTTGCCCATGATGCTGCTCCTTCTTGGTTTAAATGCCCTGCCTACTTGTAACCTTCCCCGCTCGTCCCGCCGCCAAATCCGCCCCAGTTGCCGCCGAATCCACCCTGCCCCGTGCCCCAATACTCGCCACGTTGAATGCGGCGATACGGATGTCGCAGGTCCGGGCGGCTGATCCACCAAAAGAAAGACATCGCACCAAGACTCGTGAAGAGAGTGATCCAGAAGCCGACGCCTTTGAAATGATGCTTCGGTAACGTCCCGACCCGCACCTCTTGAGCCGGAGTCGCGAGCGCCACCACTGTCCGGTACAGGCCTTCACCGAAATGCCCGAGCTGAATCGCGGGAAGCAACGTGCCGCCGCCGACGTCGGTCATGATGGTCGGGGTGATAATGGGGAGCATCTGGCGCCCCAACGTCATCGCCGCCTGCCGCTCTTCGACGGAGACCAGCACCATCACTCCATGTTCTTGCTGCGCCGATCCGATCCCCCATTTCCCATAGAGGGCCGCTGCATATTCGTTGGCCGAGAGAAACGGCTTGATCGATGGCACGGTGACCACGACCATCTCCACCCCGGTTTTTCGTTCGAGATCCTGACAGACGGAACGAATCCGTTCTTTCCACTCCGCATCCAGCACGCCGGCGTGATCGCTGACATACCCCATCGGACCGGGCAACGGCGCGCGTTCCTTCGGACGATCATAGAGAGCCCCGTGCGCAGCTCCGATCACAACGAGCCACAGCAGGCTCACCGACGCCATCGCGGAAATGAATTGCCTCGGTAGGCCGATCATGCCGGCTCCTCCATCAATCGAGCTTCCACGGATTGCACCAGCCGTTCAAAACTCTCAAGATACCGTTCCATGAGACGGGGCACTTCCTTCTGCCCCGGCGAGATCTGCCCGCGCTTGAGCAACCAGGCGTCGCGCAGACCCGACAGATCGACGGACAGGAATGTTTCGAAATCCTTCAGGAGCGGCTCACCCTGGGACAGCACCGGCCGCTCCAGCAATCGCTGCACCCCACGTAAACAAGGCAGCATCGCCGTCAACGACAGAGGCAGGAGAATCGTAATGGCTTCTTCCGTTCCCCCTCCTTCAATGAAGCGCTGACGCACGCGCAACAAATTCCCCCGCAAGCTTTGCAGCACTTCGGCACGGAGGTGGCGCTGATCGACCTTGAACCCGACGAATGGGTCCTGACCGGCGAGGAGCCGATGCTGTTCCTGCATTTCCAGATACTCGAGAGGAAACACCCGCGCCATCGCCGGCAAGTCGGCTTGCGTCACAAACAACGGCACGACAATCTGTTCCTTGGCCCACCGGCGATGGAGCGGACCATACTTCTTAAGTTGGTCCGCCTTGGTGGATGTCACCACCAGGACAATATTCAGATTCGAACGGCCCGGCAGAAACTCGCCGCGCACGGCGCTGCCATAGAGCAACACCCCATCGAGCGAGTCGCCATACACTCGTTGCACATCTTTTACATAGGCCCGCAAGTGCTGCTGATACTCATCCGGCAATCCGTCGATCACCCATTCGTTACCTGCCATCGTGTAACCTCGCCATTCCTGCTGCCGTACTCCGGGCAAACGGATCCGGCAGGAATCCTGCTGCCATGACTCGATCGATCAATGAAAACGGCGGCGATTGCCGCAGCCCCGCAGTCGTAGACAAGACGCGATACCGCAGCCGGGGATTCCGATCCAGCGTGCGAAACACCCGGTTACGGAGAAAGCCAATCACAGGATTCGCCGTGTTCCAGAACAAGACCTGCTCATCCGCCAATCGTTGCAACATGGTGACCTGGGGACGCCGGGCATCCTCGTAGGTTTTCAGTTTTGCCGCGGAGAAATTTCGCTCCGCCAGACAGTCCGGCAACAAGTCCGCGAGCGTCATCGCATCGACCATCGCTTGCATACGGCCTTGCGACGCGTGCGGATTCATGGCATGAGCCGCGTCGCCGATCAGCACTGCGCCGTCCGCCACCCAGGTCGGCGTCCGCACACGCCCGGTCGGCATGAACGCGGTCTGACTCCAATCCGTCAATTGCTGAAACAACGGCTTGAGCGCGGGATCAATGGCCGTCCAAGCCTCCTGCACGGCCGGAAGGCCCTGCGCCTTAATACGATCATAGGTGCCGGTTGGGATCATATAGAAACAATAAACCTTGCCGCCCGCGGCAGGAAAGAGTCCGAGAATCGTTTTCTTTCCAACGTAATACTTGGCTTCAGTGATCGGCAACGGAGAATCGAGAATCGCGATCAGATACCCCTGCGGATAGAGATGCACCTCCGCCGGAATCTGCAGGGCCTGCCGAACCTTGGAAAACGCGCCATCGGCCCCGACAACCACCTTCGCACGAATCGTCACCTCTTCCCCGCCGCGCGTTGCGGTCAGACCGCTCACCTGCGTCCCCTCCTTCACCAGACTGACAAAGCTGGCGCCATACCAAAGCGCGACCGACGGTTCAGCCTGGATCGCATCGAGAATGGCGTGGTGCGCCACATTCGGCAACGTCACGACGGCGTGATTGTATGGCGCGGGCAACTCCCCGTAGTCGACGGTGCACAACCGCTCTCCACCCACCCGGCAGAAATGAAACTTGCGGATCGGCCTGGTCGAATCCACCGGCAACTTCTTGAGCAATCCCAACCGATCTAATACTCGTTGACCATTCGGCTGAAGAATTTCTCCACGTAGCCCCTGCGGCGGACCTGAGGCCTGCTCGAGCACGATCGTCTTGATCCCCTGCTGAGCCAACGCAAGCGCCAATACGGCCCCTCCGCCTCCGGCCCCGACGACAGCAATATCTGTTTCGACGATGGTCCCTGCCACGTGCGTCCCGTTTATGGTTTCCAGAGATGGTAGCGCTGCGGATCGTTCCACATCGTCAAGAACTTCTGTTTCGCCTGAGCCGTAATGGCGTGATCGTGAATCACATCAAGCCGCTCATCATTGTACCGATTCCCGCTGCCGGTATGGTTCATCGATCCGGACGCGTTGATCTCGTCATCGATCACCACTTGCTTGAGATGCATTAGCCCGTCGTGCTGATTAACGAGGATGGGAATACCGGCCAGGTGCAAGGTCTCGACGGCGGTCTTTTGCTTGTGATCGTCGAGTCTCTCCCGATCGGTAATGACGCGCACATCCAGACCGCGCTTCTTCGCCTCGACTAGGCCTTTCACGGCCAACGGCGAAGTCAGCCCATACACAGCTACGTAAATATATCGTGAAGCATGATCGTAGATCTTCGACAGTTTCGTGAGCGGCTCGTCCTCGGGGGCGTAATATACTTCAATACTGGTAGCCTGGGCCGCATTACTCACGCCTCCCACGAGACAGACAATTGCAAGCCCACATCGAAGAAGAGATTGGCTGAAGGCTGGCCAGCACCGCCTCGTCATTCGACTTCGAAGAGATCTCGAAAGTGATCGTCGGACGCGTCCCACGCCTGAGTGGAATGGGTACCGAGCCAGCCGCGCAGGAATGCTTTCTGGCCAGGCGTCAGCTGTTGCTTGATCTGGTGCGATCGCCCTTGAAGAGGCTGAAGAAATCCCACCCGTTTCTGAAAATCCAGCGTGGCGGTGCGAACATAGACGCCGGTATACATCGACGGCTTGTCATCCTCCCCCTCGCCTTGAATCCAAACGGATAAAAACTTCTCTAACTGTAGTCCAGCACTATCCATGGCCGGGTCAGTTTCATGAAACAGCTCTTGCTCGGACTCCTTGAGAGGGGTTGCCTCAAGAGCCCGAAACATAAAATTTTGTTTCCACATCGACGACTCCTCCGAGAGGGTCGCATAGTGTATGGGGAGCCAAATGAAAGTCAAGCAATGTGCCAGGCCCGCGTTGCCTTGACAAGGGCGGAGACTCTTTGTTAACGTCCTGAAATTCCTTAATCTCTAGGCCAACTTGGGAGAATCCATGCAGGTCAAGGTCAACGGGAAATCCGAGGACATCCAAAGCGGCAGCGTCCTCGATTTGCTCACGCTCAAGAAGATCGATCCTCAGATGGTTGCGGTCGAGGTCAATGACAAAATGATCGATCGGGAACATCTCGCCACCACTACCCTCAAGGAGGGCGATCTGGTCGAATTCCTCTTTTACATGGGAGGAGGCCGGTGACGATGATTATGCACAAAGAAATTACCGAATTGATCGGCAAGACTCCGCTCGTCCGGTTGAACCGGCTGTCCAAACCAGGCTCCGCGACAATCTATGGCAAAGTAGAGTTTTTTAATCCGGGTGGCAGCGTCAAAGATCGCATCTGCCTCAACATGATCAATGAGGCGGAACGGCAGGGCAAACTGAAGCCGGGCGGCACCATCGTCGAGCCGACCAGTGGTAATACCGGTATCGGCCTGGCCCTGGTTTCAGCCGTACGCGGTTACAAGCTGATCCTGGTCATGCCGGAGAGCATGAGCATGGAGCGGGCGAGCCTACTGTCCTCTTATGGGGCACAGCTAGTCCTCACTCCCGCGTGGGAAGGGATGAAAGGGTCCATTAAGGAAGCGGAGAGCATCCTGGCTCAGAACCCCAGCTATTTCATGCCGGATCAGTTTTCGAACCCGGCGAATCCGGCGATGCACCGAATGACCACGGCTCCAGAGATTCTGGATGCCCTGGACGGGAAGATCGACGCGTTTGTGGCGGCGGTCGGCACCGGCGGAACCATTACGGGCTGCGGAGAGCTGTTCAAGGAAAAGAACCCGAACGTGCAAGTGATCGCAGTGGAACCGGCGGGCTCACCGGTCTTGTCCGGCGGTGATCCGGGACCCCACAAGATTCAAGGCATCGGAGCCGGGTTCATTCCCAAAGTCTTGAACCGGAAGATTATCGACCGCGTGATTACCGTCACGGACGATGAGGCCTATCAAACAGCCAAACAGCTGTCAAAAAAAGAAGGCTTGCTGGTCGGCATTTCAGCCGGTGCCAATGTCTTCGCCGCTCAGAAAATCGCCGAAGAACTCGGCCCAGGGAAGAATGTCGTGACCATCCTGTGCGACACCGGCGAGCGCTACATCAGCATCGAGAAGTATTTTAATATCTGACGGTTGATCAAGGAGGGATGCCCAAAATAGACATCCAACAAGGCCGCAGACGAGAAAAACCGGACGCGTACCCTCTGGGGTACGTTGAGGATTTTTCGAGCCGAGAACGAAGTTGGGGGCTATTTTCAGCATCCCGTGGAATATGGAATTCACTGAAGAGCAAATAAACCGATACAGCCGGCACATTCTCCTGCCTGAAGTCGGCGGCAAAGGCCAGAAGAAGATCGCCAAGGCGAAGATTCTTCTCGTCGGCGCCGGAGGTCTGGGCTCACCGGCTGCACTCTATCTGGCCGCGGCCGGCGTCGGCACCATCGGTCTCATCGACAGCGACGTGGTGGACCTGACGAACTTGCAACGACAGATCCTTCACCACACATCCGACATCGGGCGCCCCAAAGTCGTCTCCGGGAAGGAAAAGATCGCGGCGCTGAATCCCGACGTCATCGTAAAGACCTACGAAGAGCGCCTGACTGCGGGGAATGCGCTCAAGATTTTCAGCGAATACGATGTCATCATCGATGGCGTCGATAACTTTACGGCCAAGTTCCTCATCAACGATGCCTGCTTCTTTGCCGACAAGCCACTGATCCATGGCGGAATCCTTCGCTTCGATGGCCGTGTGACGACGATTGTGCCGAAGAAGTCGGCCTGCTACCGTTGTGTGTTCAAGACCCCACCACCGGCCGGTCTGGTCGCGTCCTGCCAAGAAGCGGGTGTGATCGGCGTATTGGCAGGGATCATCGGAACGATCCAGGCAACCGAAGCGTTGAAACTCATTCTCGGCATCGGACGGCCATTGACGGATCGACTGTTGGACTTCGATGCCAAAAAGACACTCTTCCGTGAGATCAAGGTGAAGCGCAACCCTCACTGCGCACTCTGCGGTGACCATCCGACGATCACCGAGCTGTTTGACGATGGAGATCCGTTTGCCGGCTGTGCCGTTCGTCCCTAGCGTTTAACTTTTTACGTATGATGGTGTCGCAATGACCAAGATGAAAGCCCTCGTGTGCCGGGAATGCGGGAAAGAATATCCCACAAAAGCGATCCACGTCTGCGAGATGTGTTTCGGCCCCCTCGAAGTGAAATACAACTACGAGGAAATCAAGAAATCGATTTCGCGCAAGAAGATCCAAGAGGGTCCCCACAGCATGTGGCGCTATATCGATCTGCTTCCGGTCGAGGGCACGAACTTCGTCGGCCCGCATGCCGGATTGACGCCGCTGGTCCGCGCCAAAAATCTCGGCGCCTATCTCGGCCTCGATGAGCTCTACATTAAGAACGATACGGTCAATCACCCGACACTCTCCTTCAAGGATCGTGTCGTCGCTGTCGCGCTGACACGCGCCCGGGAACTTGGATTTGAGACGGTGGCCTGCGCTTCGACCGGCAACCTGGCAAATTCCGTGTCCGCCCATGCGGCAGCCGCCAACCTCCATTGCTACGTCTTCATCCCGGGAGATTTGGAAGCCGCGAAGGTATTAGGCAATCTCATCTATAAACCGCATGTGGTCGAGGTCGAAGGCAACTACGACGATGTGAACCGGCTCTGCAGCGAAATCGCCGGCGAACACGGCTGGGGTTTCGTGAACATCAACATCCGCCCCTACTATGCCGAGGGCTCGAAAACGCTCGCGTACGAAACAGTCGAGCAATTGGGATGGAAGACGCCGGACCAGGTCGTCATTCCCATGGCCTCTGGCTCGCTCCTGACCAAGATCTGGAAGGGGTTGCACGAAATGAAGTACGTGGGGCTCATCGACGACGTCCACACAAAGCTCAACGGCGCCCAAGCGGAAGGCTGCTCCCCGATCTCCACCGCCTTCAAAGCGGGACGCGACTTCTTCAAGCCAGTCAAGCCGAAGACGATCGCCAAATCGCTGGCCATCGGCAATCCGGCCGACGGCTATTACGCGTTAAAGGCGACGGCCGAGAGCCAAGGCGCCATGGACATGGTGACCGACGAAGAAGTCGTCGACGGCATCAAGCTGCTGGCGCAGACCGAAGGCATTTTCGCCGAGACCGCCGGCGGAGTGACCATCGGCGTGCTAAAGAAACTGGTCAAGCAGGGCGTGATCAAGAAGAACGAAGTGACGGTCGCCTACATCACGGGGAACGGATTGAAGACGCAGGAAGCGGTCATCGATGCCGTCGGACGGCCGACCCGCATTCAGCCGAGCCTGGTGGCCTTTGAAAAAACCTTTAAGTTGGGAAAGAACGGTGGTGGTGACGCATGATTAAAGTCCGCATCCCTACTCCCCTCCGGCCGCTGACGAAGAACCAGGGGGAAGTTGAAACGACAGCCGGCAGCATCACGAACATGATCGAGTCGCTGAACAGCGCGCACCCCGGCATTAAGGATCGCCTCTGCGATGAGTCTGGTGAATTGCGCCGCTTCGTGAATATCTATGTGAACGAGGAAGACATTCGATTCCTCAAGGGCAAAGAGACCATGCTGAAGGATGGCGACGAAGTCTCCATCGTTCCGGCGATCGCGGGAGGCTAACCATGTCACATTTACGCTTTCACGTGCGATTTCCCGAAGACAAGGTCAAAGAGCCGATCATTTATCAGATCGGCCGCGAGTACAATATCGTCACCAACGTGCGCCGCGCCGATGTGCGTGAAACCACCGGCTGGGTCGATGTCGAGCTCTCAGGCGAAATTGCCGAGATCGAACGGGCGCTCGACGGCCTTCGAAAAAAAGGCTGTGTCGTCGATCCCATCGAACTAAACGTGGTGGAATAAGGAAAGCAGCTTCCGGCAATCGGCATTACATCATGGAACTTACAGAACTTCAGATCCAACGTTATAGCCGCCACATCATCTTGAATGAAGTGGGTGGCAAAGGGCAAAAGAAGCTCTCACAAGCGAAAGTCTTGCTGATCGGGGCAGGAGGCCTCGGCTCACCAGCCGGACTGTACCTGGCTGCTGCGGGCATCGGGACGATCGGATTGGTCGATGGCGATGTCGTCGACCTCTCCAATCTCCAGCGACAGATTATGCACTCGACTGCCACGGTCGGGATGCCCAAGGTCGAGTCCGGCAAAAAGACGCTGACGGCGATCAACCCTGAGATCACGGTCAACGCCTATCACCAGTTGGTCGACGCCGACAATATTCTTCCGCTCATCTCGCAATACGATATCGTCCTGGATGGCTCGGATAATTTCTCGACCCGGTTCCTGGTGAACGACGCCTGCTTCTTCGCCAAGAAGACGTTGATCTCGGCCAGCATGTTCCGATTTGAAGGCCAACTTACGACCATCAAGCCGCACGCAGGCTACCCCTGCTATCGCTGCCTCTATCCTGAGCCACCCCCGGCCGGGCTGGTTCCCAACTGCCAGGAAGCCGGAGTACTCGGTGTGCTCGCCGGCACAATGGGGATTCTGCAGGCATCCGAAGCCATCAAGGAAGTCCTGGGTATCGGCGACACTATCGCCGACAAACTCGTGATCTACGATGCGCTCGACATGAAGTTCCGTAAGGTCAGCCGTCCGAAAGATCCGGCCTGCCCTCTCTGTGGACCCAATCCGAAGATCAAGGATCTCGGGATGGATTATGCTGTCAGCTGCACCATCTAGTAACTATCGTGGCTGATCTGATCATTCCCCAGCCCATTCTCGATGACATGGTCGCCCATGCGAAGGAGCTCGCGCCCTACGAGTGCTGCGGATTGCTCGCAGGGACAGGAAACACCGTCACCAAGATCTATCGCATCAAGAATGTCGTCGCCCTGGAGGGTGCCCAACAACTTGCCTCATTCGATCCGGCAAAAGTCGCACATCTGGCACGCCTCAGCCCAGCTGAACGGGCCGAGATCGCCTTTGTGATGGATGCTCAGGACCTGGCCCTCGCGCAAAAAGATATGCGACGCAGCGGCCACACCCTCCAAGTCGTCTACCATTCGCATCCGCACGATCCGGCTCGCCCTTCGGTCACCGACATCAAGATCGCCACCGACTACGAAGATTACTGGGGCAAGATCAATCTCCCCGTCCCTGCCTATCTTCTCGTCTCCCTAATGCACCAGACGCCCGACATCCGCGCCTACTGGATCAAGGGCGGCGTGGTGTCTCCGGCTCAGATCGCCGTAGAGTAGTTCACTCGCCGCTCAATCCCACTCTGAATTTCATATTTCCCTTCTTCCATTTTCAATGCGATAATGTCGCCATCATCGACCTCATTAGAAGGAGCAATCGTCATGGCATTCATCCGTACGATACTTCTCGCTGCCGCCCTCCTCATCATCGTGACCGGTCAGAGCCTGGCTGAAGACAAGAGCTACTACAGCCCCGTCATTACTATCGATACTGAAAACCATCGTGTGCTGATTTCAAAGCTTGGTGGGGTATTCTATATCGACGTCCCGGAGGTTGCGCGGCCCCATATGGAGAAGCTGCCGGTTTCCGGCCTGGTCGATTTCGTCGTGGAAATGCGCGGCGAAGGAGAGATGCCCGTGATCAAAACCTGGAAGGTGAAATCAGGCGAATCCACCTGCATGTTCTTCAACGGGAAAGAGTGCAAGTAACGAGTACCCGCTTACGTTCTGCCTACTCCGAACTGCCCAGCATATCGTCAATCAGGGGGCGATTGATGTCGGTGCAGCCCAGGCAGATGGTATCGAACAGGGACTCGTGATCTGCGACAAAATTCCTCGCGTCCGGCAGCTTCTCGGCATACACCTGATCGTAACAGGTCTCACAGAGCATCATGAGCCCCCGCGAGACGGAGACGGTTTTCCGGCCTGCGCTTCCCGCCATAACTACACCGATCCCTTCTGTCGTGCGATCCAAAAGTCTTCCGGTTCCAGGTCGATGCCGCAGGTCGCGCACTCATACACCGACTGCCCTTCCGGCAGTTGGATTTCCGTGCGAATAATGCGGCCTCGACACACATGATAGAAACGCCCTCTGGCGTCCTCATCATCCAGCGGATCACTTTCGTATATCAGCACCATAGTTGTATGACGTCCTTGTGATTCGTGAGGGGAAGTATACTGACCTGCGATCGATGGCCGCAACCATTCAGAAGCCCATCCCTATTACACCTGAAATTGCGCCTCGTACAGGCGTGAGTAGACGCCTCCGCGAGTGATCAAGACCTCATGCGTACCTTCTTCGACCACCCGCCCGTGCTCGACCACAATAATACGATCGACCTCATTGATGGTCGATAGCCGGTGCGCAATGATGATCGTGGTCCGGCCTTTGGTAAGTTCATTCAAGGCCTCACGGATCTTGACTTCGGTCTCCGTGTCGATATTGGAGGTCGCCTCATCGAACATCACGATCGGAGGATCTTTAAGCAGGACACGCGCAATCGACACCCGCTGCCGCTGCCCGACCGATAGTTTCACACCACGCTCCCCGATCCAGGTGTCGTACCCTTCAGGAAGCTTCACGATGAACTCATGGGCGCGGGCTGCTTTGGCAGCCGCTTCAATGGCTTCCTGTCCTGCCGAGAGATCGCCATAGAGAATATTTTCCTTGACCGTTCCGTTGAAGAGGAACGGCTCTTGCTGCACGAGACCGATCTGATTCCGTAGAAACGCCAGCGGCATACGCCGGATATCCACATCATCGATCGTAATCGACCCGCCGGTAACATCGTAGAATCGATTCAGCAACTTCAGCGTGGTGCTCTTTCCTGCTCCGCTGGGCCCCACCAGCGCCACCCGTTCGCCGGCTCGCACGGCAATGCTGACATCCTTCAGAATAGGCGCGTCGCTGCGATAGTGAAATTGCACATGATCGAAGATCACGGCCCCGGTACAGCGGGCCACCGGCGCTTGAACGCCTGGCTCGTCACGCACATCCGGCACGATATCGAGGACATCGAACACCCGTTCGCTCGCCGCCAGCGCGTGCTGCAGCATGTGGTTGACGGAATGAATCTGGTTGATCGGCACATAAAACAGGGCCAGATACGACGTGAACATGACGAGCTCACCGACCGACAGATGCTTGGCCAACACCTCGGCCGTCCCGAACCACAAGACCAGTGCGCCGCCAAGGCTCCCGATCAACATCATCCCGGGTGAGTAATAGGACCAGAGATACATGGCCTTCAAGGTGTCCTTCCGGCATTGATCGCTCTTGCGGCCGAATCGATCCTGCTCAAAGGGTTGGCGGTTGAATCCCATGGTCTCCCGAATACCGGCCAGCGAATCTTGCAACAGCGCATTCAACTCTGCCGCGCCCTTCCGAATCTCACGGTAATACCCGTGGACGCGCTTCGTGAAGAGTGCCGCCCCGACGATCAAAATCGGGATGGGCAACAGCGCCAACAGGGCTAACTTCCAGTTCAGCCAGAACAAGACCACCATGATTCCGATCAGGGTCAGCCCGGCGGTAATGATTTCTTCCAGTCCGTCGACGAAGATCCGCTGCATATGCTCAGTATCATTCAACACCCGCGACATGATCTCGCCGGTTGGACGATTTTCAAAAAAGCTGATGGAGAGGCGCTGCAAGGCGGCAAAGACCTGCACGTGCAGATCGTGCACGACCTGCTGTTCCAAGGAATTATTGAGGCGGATGCGCATCGAGCTGCAGAGGTTGCGCATGAGGTAGGATCCGGCCAAACCCACGAAGACCCATGTCAGGAGCTCGACCCGGTTCGCCTGAATGACATCGTCGATCAGAATCTTGATGAGCCACGGGGGAACGAGTTCAAATGCCGTCGTCAGGCCGGCAAACAGGAAGGTCCCCAGCACCATAAGGCGATAGGGCCGGAGATATTGAAGCACGCGAAGCAGGGTTTTCACAGGGGCAGGTTACATCCCGACTCGTCAGATGACGGCGGCGGGATCTTTCTTCCAATACTGGTCGAATTCGGCCAGTTGCGTCAGCGTCGACATGTCCGTCATCCGATCGATGAACAACTTCCCGATCAAATGATCCATCTCATGCTGAATACACACGGCAAACAGGCCGGTGGCCTCGAAATCCAGCGCCTTGCCCTGTCGATCAAGAGCCTTGACGCGAATCAAGGAAGGACGAGTGACCTTTCCCCGCAAGCCATCCACGCTCAGGCAGCCTTCCCAATTTTCCACTTGCTGGGGTCCGTAGAACGCGATCGACGGATTGACCAGCACGGTTTCGGGAAAGTCGCCCTCGCAGGCCATTACCACTAACTGCACAGATCGGGACACTTGCGGAGCGGCCAGCCCAATGCCCGGCTCGTCGTACATCGTCTCCAGCATGTCGTCGATCAAGCGTTGAATATCGAGCGACTTGATCTGACGCGGACCGATGGGATCAGCCTGCCGACGCAGAATGGGATTGCCAAGCTTCGCTATTTTCAAAATCGCCATACGAATGACACTCACTGTCTACAAATTTACATCGCGTATAGGTACCACAGGCCGGTTTTGGCCTGCAACCCACCGGCCTCGGCACGTCGCGATCAGGAACTTTTCCCGGCTCGACGTGGCTCAGGAATCTCAAACGCATCCTTATTCGAAGCCCACCACTCCACCCACTCACTCACCCAGGCCTGCCGATCCTGCTTCGTCGACGTATCCCAATCATGAAACTCGGTTTCATGACGGGTCACAATCCAGAGGGAATGCAACGCCGACATCGCCACGAAACGTTCATCGTCGGTGATCATGGGGATCAGCGTGGGAATCACCGCTTTAAGCCTGACGTAACGCGATTCAAACGCCGCCGCCTTCCGCACTGAGGGATTCTGATCCTTCGACATCACCTCGATCGCCTCAGGCGTTTTCGCCGCATCGAGTCGAATCGCCACACGCAGGGCATGCTCGCGGACGCGCGGGAGTTCGTTCGGATCTTTGGCTGCCTGAAGCAATGCCGGCACGCCGGACACCCCTTTCATCATCGACAGCGTCTCGATCGTGTTGTAGCGAATTCTCGGGCTCGGCATCGTCAGCCCTTTGACCAACGCCGGAACCGAC
The DNA here is from genome assembly GCA_030653545.1 of Nitrospira sp. Lineage (NCBI taxonomy): Bacteria > Pseudomonadati > Nitrospirota > Nitrospiria > Nitrospirales > Nitrospiraceae > Nitrospira > Nitrospira sp. The sequence goes on from JAURZE010000038.1 coordinate 20,804, forward strand.
GGCTCTCCTAAATGCACGAACTCCCCCATGGCCCAAAACTCCTGCTTTCCTTCCAACAAGGGAAGCAACGCTTCAGCCCGGGTCATTTCCTCGGGGGTCAGAGGATTCGTATTCGGCGGCACAGACACATCAGGCACATCCTGTTGCTTCGGCGGCGCCTCATAGGGAATTTGGACAAGCACGATAGGATTCTTGGCGCCTGCCCAGAGGTCTACCGGCAACCCGGCGCCAATGGCCAGCGCACACACACCAACTACGATCACAAGACGTCTGCTCATTGTCACAAGTCTCCTCCCCGAGTCGTTACTGTGGTTCTTGCTCGATGATGCCCTCACGGCGATGGGCGAGCTCATATAATACCGGCAACACGACCAAAATCAAAAAGGCCGCCGTCAACATGCCGCCGACCACCACACGAGCCAGCGGCTTTTGCGCTTGCGACCCAATCCCGGTCGCCAGCGCCGCGGGCAACAATCCAATGGCCGCCCCCAACGTCGCCATCAGGATCGGCCGCATCTGCACGTCAGCGCCCTTCCGGACAGCCTCACGAAGACTCAGCCCCGCTTGGCGGAATTCTTCGATTCGCGATATCAGCAGAACCCCGCCAAGAATCGCGACACCCAATGTCGAGATCACGCCGACGGCCGCCGAAATACTAAAATGCGTATCGGTCAACACCAGTGACAGGACCCCTCCGACCAAGGCAAACGGAACCGTCGCCAGAACCAACAATGCGTTCTTGAGTGAATCGAACGTGGTGTAGAGGAGGAACAATATAATCACCAAGCTGATCGGCACCACCTTCGCGAGACGATGCTGCTCATCCTTTAATTGATCGTATTGGCCGGCCCACTCCATGCGATAGCGCTCAGGCAGGACGATCTGCTTGGTCATCAACGCCTGCGCCTCTTCCACCGTGCTTTGGAGATCCCGATCCCGCACACTGAACTTGATCGGGATATAGCGCTCATTGTTCTCCCGATAAATAATAAAGGCTCCGGTTTGCGTCGTGATGCTCGCCACTTGCTTCAGCGGCACTCTGGCACCGCCCGGCGTACTTACCAGAATGTTTCCGATGGCCTCGATATCCTGGCGGAACTCAGGCAGGAATCGAACAACAAGGTCGAACAGCCGCTCTCCTTCATACACCTGCGTGACAGCCTGTCCCCCGACGGCTGCCTGCACCACCGCGTTTACATCCGCCACCTGCAAACCGTAGCGGGCACTGGCTTCACGATCCACTTGAATCAGCAGATTCGGCTGGCCCACCAGACGAAAGATGCCAAGGTCTTTGACACCTTGCACCCCTTGCATCACCCGCTCGATCTCCCCGGCCTTGGCCTCCATTGTTTTGAGATCCGTCCCGAACAGTTTGATGGAGTTTTCGCCTTTGACACCGGACATCGCCTCTTCGACGTTATCCTGAATGACCTGCGAGAAATTGAAAATCACGCCGGGAATATCTTTCAATCGTCCTTCAATTTCCTCAATCAGCTGATCCTTGCTGAGCCCCTGCCGCCACTCTTCCTGGGGCTTCAGATTCGCCAGAAACTCCGCGTTGAAGAAACTCGTTGGATCGGTTCCGTCGTCCGGGCGCCCGAGTTGAGACACAATCGTCGACACTTCCGGAGAATCCCGGAACATGCGGCGTATGTCGCTGGTCAACCGCGCCGCCTGATCGAACGAGATATCGACCGGCATGGTCGCCCGCACCCAGAGATTCCCTTCCTCCAGCGCCGGCATGAATTCTCCACCCAGAAACCGCAATGCCACCATCGTGACCAGCAATGATCCGCCAGCAAACCCGAGGACTGTGGCGCGATGATTCAACGCCCACTCCAGCGTCGCGGAATAGGTGCGCCGAATGCCGCGCACCACGATCGTATCGTCTTCGCTGATCTTCCCTTTCAGCAGGAACGAACACAGCACAGGCGCGAGCGTGAAGGCCATCAACAGGGCGCCGACAAGGGCAAACCCATAGGTGATCGACATGGGCGCGAAGATCTTCCCCGGCACCCCCGTCATCGTGAAGAGCGGAATAAACGCCACCACGATAATCGTCGTGGAATAGAAAATAGGCTGTCCGACCTGCCGGGCGGCCCGCACGATCTGCTGATGCACCGTCAGCCCCGGCGTCTTCGAGTGGGCTAAGTGGAAGAAGATGCTCTCGACCATAATCAATGTCGCATCGACAATAATGCCGAAATCAATGGAACCGAGGGAGATGAGGTTCGCTGACTGGCCGATCAGAATCATCATCGTGAACGTGAACAGCAGAGACATCGGGATCGTGAGCGCGACGATCAGCGCGGCGCGGAAGTGTCCGAGAAAGACCACGAGAATGACAAAAACGAGCACCATCCCGCTGATCAGAATGTCCAACACCGTTTCCACGGTCGTATGGATCAGGTTCGTCCGGTCATAGAAGGTCTTGATCTTGATCCCTTCCGGCAGTTTCCAGCCATTGAGGTCGTCCACCTTTGCACGAACCTGATCCAGCACGGAAAGTGCTTTATACCCGCGTTGGAGGAGGACAACACCCTCGACAACATCGTCCCGATCATCGATCCCGACTTTCCCCAGGCGCACTTGATGGCCCACCGAGACCTTGCCAAGCGTATTCACAAAAATCGGAGTGCCATCCTTCTCCGCCACCATCACGTTCTCGATATCCTGAATATCATTGATCAGGCCCAAGCCACGGATGTTGTAGCTCTGCGCTCCGATCGTCAGATAGTTCCCGCCGACGTTGGCATTGCTGTTGGTCAAGGCCGTCATGACCTGAGAGAGGCTGACCCCGTAACTAATTAATTTTCCCGGATCGATGTCGACGTGATATTCCTTCGTCGTCCCGCCGAAGGTCGTCACATCAATGACGCCAGGCACCCGCTTGAACTCGCGCCGGACCTGCCAGTCTTGAATCGTTTTGAGATCGGTGAGACTTGTGCCCTTGTCGCTGGTCAGTTCATATCGGTAGATTTCGGCGATCGCCCACCAAGGCGATAGTTCCGGCTTCACATTTTGCGGCAAGTCTACCGATCCAAGCCGGTTGAGCACTTCCTGCCGATCTCTAAAGAAGTCGGTATTGAAGTCGAAGTAGATCTTGATATCACTGAGGCCGAAGATCGACAGCGAGCGAATATCGGTCAGACCAGGCATGCCGGTCAGTGCCACTTCAATTGGGATGGTGATTTGTCGCTCCATTTCCTCCGCCGACCAACCAGGATTCTGGGTGATCAGTTCCACCATGGGCGGGGACGGATCGGGATAGGCGACGATGTCGAGGAGGTGGAAGGCGTAGAGCCCGCCGAACAGCAGCATGAACCCCAGCGCGCACAACAGGAATCGCTGCACCAGCGAAATTTCAACCAGCCGTGCAATCATGGAGCAATGGAACTCTGATGCGATGCGGAAAGGTGCGCGCTCACGCGGTTATGTCCCTTTGACTTCTTGCCCCTTGATCAGGACGGCCCCCTTAATCACGATTCGTTGGCCCCGGGTCAGCCCTTCCAACACACGAACCTGATCCATGGAAATATTCGAGATCTTGACTTCGCGTTTCACATAACGATTCGGCTCTTCCACCACATAGACGAATTGCTTCCCGTCAGCTTCGAGCACGGCCTCGCGGGGAACCACAATAAACGGCGTGGCATCGCCGACATCGAGATGGAGCCGGGCAAACATCTCCGGTTTCAGCTTGTGCGGATCGTTATTCACCCAGGCCCGGACTTTAATTGTGCGTGTGGCCGGATCGACCACGTCACCGATAGCGGCCAGAGTGGCAGGGAAGTCGACACCGGGATAGGCTTCCACCGTCACCTTGGCAAACTGCCCTTCCTTCACAAGCGCCAGATCGCGCTCATATAAGTCGGCGAGTACTTGAAGCATGTCTAGGTCCGCCACGGTAAACAGCACTTGCGACGGATCGCCCCCGACCGACTGGCCCGGCGTCACCGCTCGCTCGACCACAATTCCAGTCAACGGGCTCTTCATCTCGAAGCGGGAGGTAATTTTCTGTTTATCCAGCGGCTTCGTCAGCTCATCGGCCGGGACACGCAGAGAGAGCAGCCGCTCTTTCGCCCGGCGGAATTCCGCCCGGGCTTTGACCAGTTCATTCTCGGCCTGCTTCAAATCTTTGAGGGGCATCGCCTTGTTCTCGTACAGATCCTTGGCCAGATCTTGCGCGCGCGTGGCGTACTGGAGTTCGGAATCTTCCTTCACATACTCCGAATAGGCCTGTGCGATATCCGGGCTATCGACGATGAGCAACACATCACCCGCCTTCACCCGATCCCCAAGATGCGCCCGCACTTCAACGACGCGGCCCTGTAACGGGGAGGAAATCTTGGAATATCGATCTTCTCCGTAGGCTACCTTCCCCGACAGTGTCAGCGCCTGGTGCGACGGACTGAATTCCACTACCGCCGTTTCGACCCGCGGTTGCGATGCTGCAGGAGCCGGAGCGGTCTTCGCGAGCGGGGCCGTGACCGAATCAGATGGCGAGGGTTGGTCGGATTTCCCACAGCCCGAGAGGATAAGGAGCGCCAGCGCGATGGCCAGCGGCGCCAATTGAGCACTCATAACGATATCTCCTGCCCCACCGCACTCTCCAGTTGAATCACGTTGCGCTGATAATTGAAGAGAGCCTCGAAATAGTTCTGTTGAATCGTTCTGGATGTCCGAGCCGCATCGAGCAGATCCAGGATCGTCGCCCCGCCCCGCTCATAAGCCCGCTCCACAATCGTGAAGGTTGAGCGGGCATCCTCCAAGACACCTCCAAGAAAGGCCTCCACCAGTCGCCGGCTTTGGAGGAGATTCTTGTAGGCCACATCCACCTCATTTTCAACCTGGTTCAGCGTCTTACTCAGGTCGGCCTCGGCCGTCTGCACCGCCACCTCTGCTTGAATGATACCGCCCTGATTGCGATTGAACAATGGCAGCGGAACCCCCAGGCTGAGCGCCACCTGTCCGGGATTGTCTGGCCCCTTCGGCCCCTGAAAGGAATAGCCAGCGCCGACCGTGACGTCCGGAATCCGGTAGGCCTTGGCCAGACGAAGATCCGCTTCGCGCTGGGACATAATGAACCGTTTAGAACGCACATCCGGTCGCGCATCCAGCGCCACGGTCCGGAGTCGACCGATGTCCGGATCAACGCGCTTGTAGTCGAACTCCGAGGTCAGCTCAAGGACAGTCGCCGGCGAAACCCGAAGCAACTGGCGAAGATCTGCCCGCGCTGTCTCCCCTTCCTGAACCGATTGAATGACTTGCGATTGAAAATCGATGAATTGCAGGCGAATCCTGATCAAGTCGACTTCCGCGATGTAGCCTTTTTTGAAACGGATCGTATTCACATCAAGAATGCGCGAAAACCGGTCTCGATTTTCCTCAGCCAACGCCAAGCGCCGCTGTGCCAACTGCGTACGGTTATAGACATCTTTCACCGTAAACGTGAGCTGACGCACGGCATCTTCGAAAGCGGCCTCAACAGACTGGGTGCCGAATGCCGCGCTTTCAATCCGATACCCGCGCTTGCCGGCCAGCTCGAACAACTGCTGAATCTGGCTGATAATGGCTCCGCTGTTGCCGATTGTTCTCCCTTGGGTAAAGGCGCTCAACGTCCCGATCGACGCGACTGGGTTTGGAAACAGCCTGGCGGTGATCTGCTGGCCCTTCGCTGATTCGATCCCGAATTTGGCCATGAGCAGATCGAGATTCTGGCGGAGGAAAAGCGCCACCGTTTCATCAAGACTCAGACGAAGAGCCGGCACCGGCGGGATTGAACTCAGAGACTTTGTCGGGCTATCGGCAGCATCCACAAGCGAATCTGCCGATACAGGAAGTACGAACGCACAGAAACACATGAGGAGGATTCTGCCAAGCGGCGCCCCCATCAACCCACGCTTATTCAATTGCATCGATTCGTATCTGCCCACGTCCCCACACATGTCCGGTGAGTTGCAGCGAGAGGATGAATTCTGAAGAAAGACAACCACATTATACTGATTTCTTCAGCACTTGCAACGTGATCCTGCTACCCGGCTACCGCATTTTGAGCTCTGTCCAAGCCCGATCATACGTGCGCATCGCCTTCCCCACATCCCCCATCCATTCCATCCTCGGAATCAGCTCGGCCGGAGGATACACGGCTGGATTTTCAAGAATATCTTTGTTGATCCATGCCCGGGCCTCACGGTTCGATGCGGCAAAGAGCAATCGTTCAGCTGTCCGTGCCGCCGCGCGCGCATCGATCAGAAAATTGATGAACTGCATGGCCAACGCCTTGTTCGGTGACGCACGAAGAACCACGAGGCAATCGGCCCAAATGGTCCCACCCTCCTTGGGGACCACATAGCGAATCGACGGCCGATCGCGCATCGCCCGCGCGACCGGGCCGCCCCATCCTTGCGCCAGCACCACGTCGCCGGATGCTAAGAGCTGATCGTAGTGTTCACTCGCATAGGTTTTCACCAGCGGTTTCTGAGCGATCAGCTTTTGCTTGGCCGCTTCGATCAGCGTGGAATCGGTGGTATTCATCGATTGTCCCATCGAACGCAGGACGGCTCCGAAGACCTCCCGCTGATCGTTCAACATGCTAATCCGACCTCGATAGCGGCTATCCCACAGAATGTCCCAGCTGTCCGGCGGGGGTGTCACCACGGCCGAATCGTAGCCGATTCCCACCGTACCCCAGAGATACGGCACGGCATAGCGATGCGTCGGGTCGAAGGCCGGATGCTGGAGATGCGGCTCAAGCGCCTTCAGATTCGGCAGGGCGGGTAAGTCCAGCTCGGCCAGCATCCCTTGCGCAGCCATGATCGAGACCATGAAGTCCGAGGGAACGGTCACATCGTATCCGGAAGCCCCGCCCTGGAGCTTGGCCAGCAACTCCTCATTGCTGCTGAACGTATCCACAACGACCTTGACGCCATGCGCCTGCTCAAACTCATGAATCAACTCAGGGCTGACGTAGTCCGACCAGGTGAAATAGTGCAGCGTCGCCATCGCACCGGTGCCGCCCTGCTGATTGGTCTCCCGCCCCCGGTCGCACCCGCTGCATATGAAGAGACAAATTGCTGCCCACCCTAGAAGTTTGACGAGATGCCTGGAGACAGACATGGCCACGCTACCGCCGTTGGTAGAGAAGGGACAAACCGACCAGTCCCATAGACGACAAGACCAACACGGAAGACAGAGCATTGATCTCCGGAGAGAGGCCCGACTTAATCATCGAATACACCTTGAGCGGCAAGGTGGTGGCGCCGGGGCCGGCGACGAAGAACGTCACAATGAAGTCGTCGAGCGAAATCGTAAACGCCAGGAGCGCAGCCCCCAGCACAGCCGGACGCACCAACGGCCAGGTCACCCGGTAAAACGTCTGCCATGCCGACGCGCCGAGATCGCTCGCCGCCTCTTCCAATCGCGGATCGAGCTTCTGCAACCTGGCCCGCACCATTACAATAACCACCGGCAGATTGAATGCGGCATGCCCCATGACGACCGTAGCCAGACCCAGCGGCCATCGAATCATCACAAAGAATAGTAACAGCGCCACACCCATCATCACTTCAGGAAGCACGAGTGGCAGCAAAAAGATCGTGTCCAACGCCTGCCTGCCACGCCCCCTCAGGCGCTCTAATCCCATCGCGGCCGGCACGCCAAGGAGCACCACAAGACTTGTAGACAGCACCGCAACCCAGAGCGAATTCACCGCAGCGTCCAATAAGGCTTCGTCATGCCACAGCACCCCGTACCAGTGCCACGAGAACCCCTGCCACACCGCCGACAAACGTGACGCATTAAATGAGAACACCACCAGCACGATGATCGGCAGATAGAGGAACGCCATGCCGAGTCCGCTGATGCCACGCAGCCAGAACCCCTGCCCTCTCATTGCTCGCCTCGCCGGCCGGCCTGCGGCAATTGTGCGTTGAAGTACCACAGCAGGTTGCCCATCACAATGAGCATGAGCACGATGGACAACGCCGAGCCCAGCGGCCAGTCCCGCGCCACCAAATACTCATGCTGAATCAGATTCCCCACCATCATGCTGCGCGCGCCCCCGAGCAGATCCGGCGTCAAGTACGCGCCCAGCGAGGGGATAAACACCAGCACACAGCCGGCAATGATTCCGGGCTTCGCCAGCGGAATCAGCACCCGACGAAACAGCGACCACCGGTCCGCATAGAGATCCCAGGCCGCTTCGATCAAGGCCGGGTCAATCCGTTCAATGGCCGCGTAGAGCGGCAAGACCATAAACGGCAGATACCCATAGACCAGGCCAAGAAGGACCGCCTGATTGGAATAGAGCAGGTCGAGCGGCGTCGAGATCAGATGCCATTGCATGAGCACGGTATTCAGCAGCCCTTCGGTCCGCAGAATAAAGATCCAGGCATACGTCCGCACCAGGAAGTTGGTCCAAAAAGGAATCATGATGAGCACCAGCCACAAGGCCTGTCGCCGCGGCGGCAGCCGGGCGATGTAGTACGCCAGGGGAAATCCAAGCGCGAGGCATAGCCCCGTGGTCACCCCGGCGAGGAACAGCGACTGTCCGAAGATCCGCCCATAGAGGGGATGCAGCAGGTCGCGATAGTTGTCCAGACTGAACTCCCACAGGACTCCCCCGTAGGTGCCGCGCGTGGCAAGACTCACCGCCAGAACGACGACCATCGGGAGCAGACAGAAGACGATGGTCCACAGCAGGCCGGGACCGAGCAGTCGCCAAGCCCGAAAGCGGGAACCAAGACCGGCCGCAGTCTCTGTTGAAGATGACCTTGGATTCATGTCAGGGGGATCACCACTCCATCAGTTGAATTCCACTGCAGCGAGACAGGCGCCCCGACCGCAAACGGGCGACTCCCTGACCCGGCATTCAAGGCCTGAATGGTCCAGCGCACTGACGGTCCGATCCGCACAACCCCCTGCCATTCACTGCCGATGTAACGCATCGTTTCGACCACGCCATAGAGACAATTCGCCCCGGCAACCGCAACATGACCCGGCATGATGCGAATGCGCTCAGGCCTGACCGTCAGCACGACCTGTATGCCCGGCTTGAGGCCTGTAGGAACCGACACGCGAATCCCCCGCGGCGGGGGGATGTCACCCGGCATGAGGGTCCCTTCCCCGGCTTGAACATCGGACAACGTACCGGACACCTCATTGCTCACTCCGACGAATCGCGCCACGAACAGATTCTCGGGGCGCTCATAGAGGTCCTCCGGCCGCCCGACTTGCATCACCCGTCCCTGCTGCATGACCGCCAGCCGGTCGGACAACGCCAACGCCTCCTCCTGGTGATGCGTGACACACACAAAGGTCAGCCCCACGTGCGCCTGGATGGTTTTGAGCTCGGTTTGCATTTGCTGTCGGAGCTGCTGATCCAGCGCGGCCAGGGGCTCATCCAGCAGAACGACCGCAGGCCGATTGACGAGTGCCCGAGCGAGCGCCACCCGTTGCTGTTCGCCCCCTGAGAGCTGACCCGGCAGACGGTCCCGCTTCTCGCTCAACCGGACCAGTTCCAGCGTGGCTCCAACCCGCTCGACGATCTCGCCGTGCGGCACGCGCTTCATCTCGAGGCCGAAGGCCACATTCTCTGCAACCGACATATGGGGAAAGAGTGCGTAGGATTGAAAGACAAGATTCACCGGCCGGCGATTCGGCGGAACCCCCGCCATCGATCGGCCGTCGATGAGAATGTCACCGGCATCGGGCGTTTCAAAGCCGGCCAGCGTTCTGAGGAGTGACGTCTTCCCGGCCCCGCTGGGGCCGAGGAGTGAAAAGAATTCCCCGCGGCTGATCTGCAGGGACACATGGTCGACGGCAAGCGTCGCCCCGTGACGCTTGACCAGGGCTCGAATGTCGATGCTCAGGTCAGCCACGGCTCCGGAATCCTATGTCGGGGAACAGCACCGAGGGACACAGGGGCGAGGAACGCCCCGCAGGCTCAACTATCCAGTCCGACCTTGGCACTCCCGTCACGGAGATGCTTCCGGACGCGCACTTTTTCGTGATGCTTTCGCAAGAGCTGCTGCCGGATGACATTCCGGTCTTCCGCGACAATCCGCACCAACCGGTCCACATCTTCGGCATGGTCGCGGACCAATTCGGTGAGCTTTTGCAGCTGGGCTTCCAACCGCTCCACCCGCCAGGAAACGCTTTCGGTTTCCACGACCTGTTTGCTCACGGCCTTGCCGTTCTTGCGGGGAAGCGCGGCAACAATCAAATCACGTTTCATAGGAACTCCTTTAGTCCTCAGACCCACCGCGTATCGGGGGTAGTATTGTCTCTGCGGTTCCCGAAGTCAATCATTCCCCTTTCTTTCCATTTTAGTGCCGTCCTGCTACAATCCGGCGCCATGAATAATATCTTCACGATGATCCTCGCCGGGGGCAAGGGCGAGCGGCTCTCTCCGCTCACGGAACAACGCGCCAAGCCAGCGGTCCCCTTCGGCGGGAAGTACCGTATCATCGACTTTGCGCTGAGCAACTGCCTGAACTCCGGCCTGCGTCGGATCGCCGTTCTGATTCAATACAAATCACACTCGCTGGACAAGCACATCCGGAGCGGATGGAATATTTTGAACGCGGAGCTCGGCGAGTACATCGCGTCGGTCCCTCCGCAGCAGCGCATCAGCGAAGAGTGGTACCGGGGCACTGCCGATGCCGTATACCAGAACCTGTTCCTTCTCGATACCGAGCAGGCCGACTATCTTCTGATTCTGGCGGGCGACCACATTTACAAGATGAACTATGCCGAGATGTTCCACTGGCTGCTGGCCAAAGGGGCCGACGTCGTCGTGGGCGCCCTCGATATTCCCGTTGAGGACGCCACGCGCTTCGGCGTCATCAGCGTGGATCCTGATCTGCGCATCAATCGCTTCGATGAAAAGCCGAAGCACCCTACACCGATCCCCGGAGATCCGACACACGCCTTTGCCTCCATGGGCATCTACCTCTTCAAGACCGAGGCGCTCAAAAAGCATTTGATCGCCGATTCCCAGGAAGGCACGGCCCACGACTTCGGCAAGAACATCATCCCGCGCATGATTCAGGAAGGCCGGGTCTATGCCTTCAAGTTTCAGGACGAGAACAAGAAGGCCGTGAAGTACTGGCGGGACATCGGAACCCTCGACGCCTACTGGGAAGCGAACATGGATCTGGTCGCCGTCGACCCCCTGTTTAATCTCTACGATCCCAAATGGCCAATCCGCACCTATCAAGGCCAGTTCCCTCCGGCGAAGTTTGTGTTCGCGCAGGATTATCAGGGCGGCCGCATGGGCGTTGCCCTGGACTCCGTGGTCTGCGGAGGCTGTATCGTCTCCGGCGGGCGCGTCCAGAATTCCGTGCTCTCCCCGAACGTGCGAGTCCTGGATCACGCCGAGGTGCGCGAATCGATCGTGATGGAGAATGTGGTGATCGGTGAACACAGCCGCATCCGCCGGGCGATTATCGACAAAGACGTGATCATCCCGCCCCATACGGAAATCGGGTACGATCGGGAGGCCGACGCCCGGCGATTCACCGTCACGGAATCAGGCCTGGTCGTCATCTCAAAGGGAATGAAGTTGCATGCCTCCCTCGATTCATCCGGTTGATCTCATCGCCGCGCTTCGCGAGAAATCGCTGACGCCGGCGATCGTCTTTCTCACCTCACGCCGTGCCTGCGACGAAGCCATGGAGGCGTTCGATCACGCCCACACCGTGCTCCCGCCGGTGCGCCAGCAAGCCATCGCCGCCGCGCTTGAGCGGGTCATCGCCCAATATCCCAGCATCGCTGAACACCCCTTGATTCCGACCGTCCAGCGGATCGGCGTGGCGGCCCATCACGCCGGCCATCTCCCGTCCTGGAAGATTGCGATCGAAGAGTTGATGCGGCAGGGCTGCCTCGACGCGGTCTTTGCGACCACGACATTGGCCGCCGGTGTCGACTTTCCGGCGCGCACTGTCGTGATCACGCAATCCAGCATCCGGAAGGCCCGGGACTTCATGGATCTGACCATCGGGGAAGTGCAGCAGATTGCCGGACGGGCCGGCCGCCGCGGCAAAGATTACGTCGGATTCGCCGTCGTGACCCCGTCTCCCTATATCGATCTGGAAGTGCTGACCAAGGGGTTTACCGGAAATCCGGAAGCCATCGACAGCCAATTCACCATCAGTTATCCGATGGTCCTCAATCTCTTGAAAGCGCACCCCCACGAGCAGATTCAGGCGATTCTGGCCAAGAGCTTTGCCCAGTTCCAGCTCAACCAGCGTGCGAATGTGCTCGAAGGAAAACTGGACGTCCTGCACACGCAAATGGAGCCCTTCGGCCCGCGTGTCTGCACGGACTGGATTACCCAGTGGCACACGTTCGATCAAGCCCGGCGGCAAAAACCCCATCGACACCAGATCGCTCGCCACGAATCTCCCGAAGTCACGGCTCGATTTCACTTCATGACGACAGGCCGTGTGGTCGGGCTCAATAAAGGACGGGGCATCGTCTTGCGCCAATACCGGAGCAAGGGACAAAAAAGCCCGATGGTCACCGTGTTGCGGGCCGGTGGAGCCGTCACCGAATCCCCTGCCGGCATCGTCACCGATGTGTTCGATCGCCTCTTCGAATGCACGGAGCAGCAAGGCTATCCCTGGTGCACCCCCGAATCGTTCGATGAATTGCTCTACCAGTTGACGGAATTGCCGACCAGGCTGCCGCTGCTGCCGATTCTGGTCTCAAAAGAATCGGAACTGATTCCCGACGCGATCGTGCAAACCCTGGGCGACTTCCCCTGCCCGACTTGTTCCTCGCGCCCGGCATGCCAAAAAGACTACCTGGTGGCCTCCCGCCTGCGGCAGGAACAACAGCGCCACATCAAATCGATCCAGGCGCTGCGCACCAGTTTGTGGCACCGGTTCCAAGAGCGGATCGAAGTGCTGCAGAAATTCGGCTACCTGAGCCCCACCTCGCACTTGACGGACGACGGCGAATGGGCGCGACTCATCCGCATCGATCATTCCCTGCTCATCACTGAATTGATCCGGGCCGAGGCCTTTGCCGGCGCGGACCCGGCCGTGCTCACCGGCGTGATGGCCAGCATCGCCCACGACGACGACCGGCCCGGAGCCTTCCCGCGGGTCAGCACCGGACTCAGCTCGCTGCTTGGGCAAGTCCGCAAACTGGCAGAAAGCCTCTCGCCCTACGAAGATCCCCCGTTGCTGCGCGCGGACATCGCCGCAGTCGCCGAGCGCTGGGTGTCTGACCCGAGTCTGACCTGGATCGGCCTCTGCCGCTCGACCACCATGGCGGAGGGTGACATCTATCGCCTGCTTGCCCGAACACTCGAATTCCTCTCGCAGTTGCACACCCTGCGTTCTACCCATCCCGGGCTGGCAGACTCAGCGTCCCAGGCCATCACACTGATACGCCGCGGCGTGCTGGAGGAATTGCCATGACGATCAGCGAGACATACCCTTCACGCCTTTCTCGCAAGTCCCGCACAAGGATATTGTTGCAATGACCACTGACGAACTGACACAACTCTTAGTCCAGCAACCGATCGCCGTCCTCCATAAACTATCGCGCGGACGCGTACACCGACACTTTCGGGCAGGCAAACGCCGTCTTATCGAACTGCTGCTGCAACACTCGTCACAAAACCTCGCTGGCCTCGAGTCCGACTTACAAGCGCTCATCGGCGAACGGCAAACACACGCACAAGTCGCCCCGGCGCCGACCCGACCGACGGCGCCGCGACACACCGCTCCTCCTCCAAGCAGAAGGCCGCATCGCGCGCATGAACCGGAATCCACCGATCCGGGGGTTTCACTGGCAGCCTGGCTGGAAGGGCTCGGCGTGCCGAGTCCGCAACCCTTTGTCCCGGATCCCTGGCAGGAAGACGCGCTGGCAGGACTAGCAGAGACAGACGTGGTGGTGAGTGTACCGACCGGGAGCGGAAAAACCTTTGTGGCTGTGGAAGCCGCGCGGCGCGCGATGGACGAGAACCGGACGGTCATCTACACATCCCCGCTGAAAGCGCTCTCGAATACGAAGTTCACCGAATTCTCCAAGATCTTCGGCAGCGACCGCGTCGGCATTCTGACAGGGGACCGGCAGGACAACAGTCAGGCCCCCATCCTCATCATGACCACGGAAATTCTCCGCAACCTGCTCTACGACGCAGCCAGCGGCGAAATCGATGTGCGGTTGGATACGCTCGGGCTGGTGATCTTAGACGAATCGCAATATCTGGCAGATCCGGAACGGGGTGTCGTGTGGGAAGAGACCATCATCTTCTGTCCCTCGCAAGCGAAGCTGCTGTTACTCTCCGCCTCGATCGGCAATCCCCAGGATATCGCCGACTGGCTCACATCCATCCGGCCCTCTCCCTGCCGCCTGGTCCGCCATAGCAAACGCACCGTGCCGCTGCGGGCGGGCTTTCTCCACCCCAACGGCAAGCTCACCCCGCTCTTCCGCACCGCCGGGATTCCGTACGGCCAGCCGGGACAACTCCACCCGGAGGCGAAACGGCTGTTCCTGCAATATGAAGAGGACACGCTGCCGTCCGGACGCCCGCGACGTTGACGACAGTGCTTTCTGTTTTGTATACGGCTAGAAGGCTGCAGTGAGTCCAATCGTGGCCCCGTGGCGGATCGTCTGAAACTCCCGAAGCGGGGCTGTTTCTGACGTCGATCCCACCGGATGATTTTCCCATGTCCCCGTAAAAGTCCGGTTCCACCAGAGGCGATAGCCCATGGTCAGCGCGACATTTCTCGCCAGCATGAATTTCATCCCCGCATCAGCATTGGCGCTCATCCCTAGTCCCCACATCGTAAAACTAGGACGTTGTAGGTCAGAACGCAGTTCATGTCGATCTTCGTTATAGACAATGCTGATCGGGCTCGCCGCGAGTTTTCCCTCAAGGCTAAACCACCGGGTAAGTCGATACTCCGATTGAGCGCCCACACGGAAGGGGGTAATCCAATGTGTGGTATTGACGATCGCCAGGGCCCCTTGATTGCTCACCGTCCCGGCAGCACTGCAAGTAAAGACGCCCGACGGATTGCAGACTTCCTGGCGAACGCTTCGCGCCTCGTACTTCGTTCTCCAGTATTGGAATCCACCAAACACATCCACAGATCCTCGGTTACCCGAAAACTCTACGACCCGCTGGCCTCCATCAAGATTGAGATACCAGGTCCCGTGGCCGGTCGTGTCACTGGTGGTTCGCGAAAATAGACGCTGACCGCCCGTCGAAAGATAGTCATCATCGGTCATCTTCCCGCGATCGAAATCGACCGAAAACCCCACTTCACCGCGCATAAACCAGCGCCTCGACAAATTAATCTTGGCCCCCAGCTCCATGATCTGCGTATTGTTATCTTTGTAGGTCAGCTTCGAGGTGGGATTGCCCAATCGCGAATCGAGCCCCGAAGCATCGTGACTCCACTTCGTTTCGCCATTCGTGAACATCCAAGATCTGAGCGACAGCTCGACCCGCTGCCGGGACGCTGGCTCAACCTCTTCAGCCGAGGACAATACCGGAACAGACAGGAGGCTCATCCCAATCACAATTCCCAAGATGGCACCCTTGCGCATCGTAGATTGACTCACCGTCTCATCCCTCCCCGCTGAATGACCACCGTATCGACGCACCGCTCGACCGTTTCCGGCATAACCCGCTGACAAGCCGCCCGGATATCCGCCTCATTGTGCTGCCGTTGGATCACGAAAGAAAACCACACCAGCCAGGTACCGATGGCCGCAACCAGGATCGTGCCGACAAGGAACACGCCCCACAGTCTCCAGGAATTCCCGCGAGACAAGCAGATGCTTCCGTCACCATGGCCGTGTGGTTCAGTTTGATGTATTTGCATAGTTGGCCTTTCTCCGTCCGATTTCTTCACAACGGAGAATCTTTCGAATCATACCCGAGCACCTTGCCGCTGAATAGCCTTTTGCTCATCCGCGCCAGTGCCCCATACGCTGACAATCGGTTCCCGAGATCATGCCCAGCGCTTACAGATGGCCAACGCTGCTCTCGCCAGTCTTCGATCAAATACCCAGACTGACTGCAATCCTAGGCCTGTCGCAAAGGCTCTCCATGATTTTCACCTCTCAATTCGCCGGTGAAGGCCACCGAGTACAATCCTACAGCCGGCCAATCGGCTCTCCGTGCCGCCGCGAGTCGCACCACATTGTCACGAACCGTTTTTCAGGCATTTAAAGGGTTTTTCGAAGAACATTCCTCCATAGAGACGACGGCACGGTCATTGCTCAGGCTTCCCCACCAAGGGTTCTCTATCGGTTGCTTGTCGGCTTTGAAAAGTGGATCACCTGCCCTCTGATCACTGGACCTGCTGACTCCACATCGCGGACTGCCCATTTAATCGACATCGTCGTTGTAACAACTCACTCTGGATCATGGTGTAACGAATGCCTGGAAATATTCTTCGTGTGCTGGGTGCCGTCCTCTTCGCAACATGTTTCGCGACGACCCTCCACGCTCAAACCGGCCCGACGTCCGGTCCTCTGCGCATCCATCCGACAAACCCGCGATACTTCGCCGACGCGACGGGACACCCCGTCTACTTGACCGGATCGCACATCTGGCACAGTCTTCAAGACGGAAATGCGACGGCATTCAACTATTCCGCTTACCTCGACCAGCTACGAGCCAACAACCATAACTTCATCCGCCTGTGGACTGCCGAGTCTCCCCAGGCCGACGTCGCCCTCATGCCGGCCCCGGGATTCACGGGAGCCGCCCCCTGGTACCAGAAAGCCACCCCCCTGCCCTACGCACGAACGGGTCCTGGCACCGCCGCAGACGGATCCCCCAAATTCAACCTGGCGCAATTCGATCAAGCGTACTTCGATCGATTACGCACACGGGTCATTGCGGCCCGCGACCGGGGCATCTATGTCAGCATCATGTTGTTTAATTTCCGGGATGCCTGGAATGCAAATGCGCTCACTCCCGGCCGGAACGTGTGGCGCTACCACCCCTACAATCCGAGCAACAACGTCAACGGTATCAACGGAGATCCAAACGGAAACGGCAACGGCGAAGAAACGCATACCCTGCAGCTTACCGCCGTCACACAGCTGCAAGACGCCTACGTCAGAAAGGTCGTCGACACGGTCAACGATCTGAATAACGTCATATTCGAAATCTCCAATGCCGATACGCCCGGTGACCCGGCGTGGCAATCACATGTGACGACACTGATTAGAACCTACGAGGCAGGGAAGGCCTCCCAACATGCGGTCGGAATGACCGGGGCACAAGGCACCGGCAACACCGCCCTCCTCAATAGTCCGGCAGATTGGCTGTCCTTCGTAGCGGGATCGCTCGATAACCCCAGCGATCCATTCATCAGCAGCCCCCCGGCCACCGACGGAACCAAAATCAGCATCCTCGACACAGAGCATCTCGGCTACGCGCTCTTTCAAAACAATCCGTCGGCGACAACCATGTGGGTGTGGAAAAGCTTCCTGCGTGGACATAACCCGATCTTGATGGAGGACTTGCTCAGCTCTGCAGGATTCGTAGCGGGACGATCCGCCATGGGTCACACACGTTCCTACGCCACACGAATGGACCTAGCCTCCATGGCGCCTCGAAGCGCGCTCTCGACAACCGGCTACTGCTTGGCAAATCAGGGCCGCGAGTATTTGGCCTACCAACCGGGATCCGGAAGCTTCTCCGTCGATCTCACGTCAGGCACCTACACCTACGAATGGTTCAACCCGACAACCGGTGCGGTCGCCGCCACGGGCACCGTCGGCGCCCCCGGAGGCCCGCAAACCTTCACCCCGCCGTTCAGCGGCCCGGCCGTCCTGTATCTCAATTCGAACCCCTCCTTCCCCCCCACATCAGCTGCTCATGCCACCACAGCCGGCCGCTGGACCTTCGAAGAAGGAACTGGATCGACGACAGCCGATATATCGGGGAATGGACTCCGTGGCACGCTGATGAATGGTCCCGGATGGACCACTGGAAAGATAGGTGGCGGACTGAGCTTTGACGGAGCCGACGACTATGTACAAATTCCCAATCTCGGAATGCTTTCTCCACAGAAACTAACCGTTGCTCTGTGGGTGAAGCCCTCAACATTTGCAAACAGCTATTGGAACTCCACGCTGGCAAACGTAGGGCTCCATGATTGGGTAGATGGATACTACGCGTTGGCCCTCAGCACCACAGGAAAGCTTCTCGGCTGCCTCAACATTGGCAATGGATCCGAGAACATGTTTTATCTCGAGGGACCTTCGATCAGTCTCGGCCAATGGCACCATCTCGCCATGACGTACGACAATTCGACCTTACGGCTATATGTCGACGGAATCCCGGCCGGACAGCTGCCGATCAATCGAATTCGGACCACCAACCAGGCACCACTGATTTTGGGGAGGCGGGGAGACTCCGGTCACCACTTCAATGGCGTACTCGACGATGTGGAGATCCTCAGTCAGGCCCTAAGCCCCGCCGAGATTACAGGAATAGTGAACGGAAATTCGCCAGCAACACCCACAAGCGCAGCTCTTCTGACAGCAGCATCCAGTCTTACCTCGAGTACCTTGTCTCCTGCCACTACGCCCATAGCTACTGCATCATTAGCAACCACTCCCTCTTCGGCGGCTGGTATCACCTACCGAGCATCAACGGATTTTTCCGCCGTGCAGGGGCAGCGGGGCTGGTTCTATCTCGATTCCGCAGGCACCCGCTTGACCTTTAATACCACCGCCAACCTCTGGCAAGGAACGGAGCCCTACCTCCAGCTTACCGCCGCTAACGGGCATCCGGGCGCCACGCGTGACACGGTGCGCCGCTGGGTCGCCCCGGGATCCGGCGCCGCGCAGATCACTGGAACGGTCCGGGACCTGGATACCAGGGGTGGAGGCGGCGTCACCGTCTCGATTCGCAAAGGCACCACCGTCCTCTGGCAACAGGCCCTCGCCAACGGCAATACCACCGGCATTACCTTCAACGTGACCACCCAGTTGGCGGCCGGTGAGGCCCTGGACTTTGTAATCAACCGCGGCAGCGACGGCAATAACTCGTACGACGCGACCGCCTTCGATCCATTGATCACGTTCTCCCCGACTGCAACCTCGACCACCACCCCTGCACCCACTGCAACCGGCACCTACCGGGCCTCAACGGATTTTTCCGCCGTGCAGGGGCACCGGAGCTGGTTTTATCTCAACTCTGCGGGCACCCGCTTGACCTTTAATACCGCGGCCAACTATTGGCAGGGCGCAGAAACCTATCTCTTTCTGGCAGCCAACGAGGGACATCCAGGAAACAGCAGCGACGCGGTGCGCCGTTGGGTCGCCCCGGGAACCGGCACCGCGCAGATCACCGGCACCGCACGGGACCTTAATGTAGGGGGCGGAGGCGGCGTCACCGTCTCGATTCGCAAAGGCACCACCGTCCTCTGGCAACAGGCCCTCGCCAACGGCAACACCACCGGCATCACCTTCAATCTGACCGCCACGCTCGCCGCCGGTGAGGCGCTGGACTTTGTAATCAACCGGGGCGCCGACGGCAATAACTCGTACGACTCGACCGCCTTCGATCCCACCATCACCTTCTCCTCCACCACAACAACGTCCACCACCACTCCACCGCCCACGACAGGAACCGCGGCAGTCACACTCTCGTGGAACCGGAATACCGAATCGGACCTGTCGTATTACCGCGTGTACTATGGCACCAGTTCGAGAAACTATTCGAATTCGGTCGGAGTAGGCAATACGACATCTACCACGATCAGCAATCTAACATCCGGCACGATCTACTACTTTACCCTGACAGCCGTTGACACAAGCGGTAATGAAAGCGCTCGTTCGGTTGAGGTCGCGATCAGCCGATAGAGCACCCGATGTGGTCGATCCAGGATCTCCTTCAGCGTCATCGCCCCGCGCCGACTTGACCCATGTGAGCTTGGCCATGTATAACCACGCCCTACCTCTTGCTGTCTGGGGGCCTCGTCCCTTCTTACCCAAGAGACCATGCGCCCGTAGCTCAATGGATAGAGCATCTGACTACGGATCAGAAGGTTACAGGTTCAAGTCCTGTCGGGCGCACCACTCACTCTTCGCGGCCCCTTCCCCAAAACCATCCCAATAGCCGACCACGGCGGTGATCTTCCTCATTCCCTATTCACGCTTCATGCTTTCTTCTGATCGAGTGATGCCTTAGGATAGACCTATGGCAACCCCTACCGCACTCAAGCTGGACGATCTCGAACGACTTATTACCGGCACCCATTGGAATCCGCGTGCGATCCTTGGCCCGCATCCGACTCCTCAGGGTATGGCCATCCGCATATGGCTTCCGTTCGCCGAATCCGTCGGGATTGTGCCTACCGGTCAAACCGCTCCGATCCAGGCCAAGCGCATCCACGAGGCCGGCCTCTTTGAAGCCATTCTCCCCCAACAGAAACATGCACACGACTATACGATCCGCGCGCAGGCTGCCGACGGCACCATCACGGAAAGCCATGATCCCTACGCGTTACCGCCGCTGCTGACCGATTTCGAGCTGCATCTCTTTTCAGAAGGCACGTTTTATCGAGCCTACGAATCGCTGGGCGCACACGTTCGCACGACAGAAGGCATCACCGGCGTGCATTTCGTCGTCTGGGCGCCGAATGCCGCTCGCGTCAGTGTGGTCGGTGAATTCAATCGCTGGGATGGCCGTTGCCACCCGATGACTAATCGAGGATCGACGGGACTTTGGGAACTCTTCCTCCCCGACCTGCCCGATGGAAGCCTCTACAAATATGAGATTCGGCCGCGCGGCCAGGATGCCGTCTTGGTGAAGGCGGACCCCTACGCGTGCGCCAGTGAACTTCGTCCTCGCACCGCCTCGATCGTACGTGATCTCTCTGATTTCACCTGGCACGATGAAGCCTGGATGAACGCGCGCGCGCAGCTCAATCCCTTGCGCGCCCCCATCGCCATTTATGAAGTTCATCTCGGATCATGGATGCGGGTACCGGAGGAAGGAAATCGTTGGCTCACCTATCATGAGCTGGCCTCTCGACTCATCCCCTATGTGAAGGACCTCGGCTACACCCATCTCGAACTCCTCCCCGTCACCGAGCATCCCTTCGACGGATCCTGGGGCTATCAAGCTACCGGCTATTTTTCTGCGACCAGCCGCTACGGGACGCCGGAAGACTTCATGGCGTTCGTCGATGCCGCCCATGCAGCCGGAATCGGGGTGATCATGGATTGGGCCCCCGCGCATTTCCCTGACGATCCGCATGGCCTCGCGTTTTTCGACGGCACTCATCTCTATGACCATGCCGATCCTCGCCTCGGCTATCACCCGGATTGGCACAGCCGGATCTTCAATTATGACCGTCCGGAAGTGCGCAATTTTCTCCTGAACAGTGCGCTGTTCTGGCTCGACAAGTATCACATCGACGGCATACGCGTGGACGCCGTCGCCTCGATGCTCTACCTCGACTACGGACGCAAAGCCGGCGAATGGATTCCCAATCAGTTCGGCGGCAATGAAAACCTCGGCGCGGTGACGCTGCTCAAGGAACTGAACGTCCTCGTTCATCGGGACTTCCCCGGTGCCATGACCATCGCAGAAGAATCCACTTCCTGGCCGGGTGTCTCACGCCCCACCTATACCGGCGGCCTGGGCTTTACCTTCAAGTGGAACATGGGCTGGATGCACGACACGCTCAACTATTTCGCCCACGAACCGGTGCATCGGAAGTTCCATCAAAACCAAATGACGTTCGGCTTGCTCTACGCCTTCACGGAAAACTTCGTCCTGGTTCTCTCCCACGACGAAGTCGTTCACGGCAAGCGATCATTGATCGGGAAAATGCCCGGCGATCCCTGGCAACAATTCGCCAATCTCCGCGCCCTCTATGGCTATATGTACGGCCATCCGGGGAAAAAAATGCTGTTCATGGGGAATGAGTTCGGACAGTGGAGGGAATGGAACCATGACACCAGTCTGGACTGGCATCTCTGTGAATACCCGCCCCATCACGGGTTACAGCGTTTTGTACGGGATCTGAATCATCTCTACCGGCAGGAACCGGCGCTGCACAGGGTCGACTACGAGTGGAATGGATTTCAGTGGATCGACTTCAACGACGCGGAGAATTCGGTCATCGTCTTTCTGCGAAAGGGCGAGGATGGCTCGGAATCCATTCTCTGCATAGGAAACTTTACCCCGGTTCCGCGGCATCACTACCGCGTCGGCGTCCCGACAGCGGGGCACTATCGAGAGCTGCTCAACAGCGACGCCGAACTGTACGGGGGCAGCAACATGGGGAACTCCGGCGGCGTGCGCGCCGAGGCCAGCCCCTGCCACGGCCTCCCCTATTCGCTCAACCTGACGCTTCCGCCCCTCTCCATGCTTTTCTTCAAACTGCAGCCGGAGTAGCGGCTCTCGCCTACTTGGTCTTGGCCTCTGCGCGGATCTCCAGAATTTTGACGTCGAAGTACAGGGTCTTCCCGGCCAGCGGGTGGTTGAAGTCCAACACCACCGAATCTTCTTTCACTTCCGTTACATGGGGAAACAGCGATTGCCCTTCGGGCCCCCGCGCTTCCAATTCGGCTCCGACCTTCCACGCATGCTCCGGCACCAGGCTCTTCTTCACTTCCTGAATAGCTTTCTGATCCACCTCTCCGTAGGCATCCGTGGGTTTGACGGCGATGTGCTTCTTCTCCCCGACCGCCATCCCCTCCAGCGCTTTCTCCAGTCCAGGAACAATTTCTTCCGCGCCGTGCAGATAGGTCATCGGTTCACCGCCGACATTCGATTCCACGACATCTTTCTCGTTCAGCTTCAGCGTATATTCCAGCGACACATGCTTCCCCTTCGAGACCACGACCTTCGCAGCCCCGTTCGTCGTCTCAGCCTGGATCACCGGCGCATCGACCATCGTACCCAGGAGTGCCACCAGGCACACACATCTCAGCGTAGAGAGACGAACGATCATACAATCCTCCTCAAGAATAAAGAGTCGCGACAGGTGGGAACAGGACACGAGGATACCGCGTTGGAGGTACCAAAAACTACTGGCTCTTACCAGGACCGGAACGCCCCGGAATCCAGATGCACGAATTTCGAACGGGGATAATAGCCGATGCCGCCATAGCCCAATTCAAGGGCGGCCTGTCGAATGACTTTGGGATGAATGCCAGGAATCTGTATATCGATCGCCTGACCCTGCATATGCAGGCTATTCTTCGCCGCTCGTCGGCCGGCACGAACGAGTCGCGCGTTATACTCCGGAGAACGATAGCCGGAGACGATATGAATCTCCCGATCGCCACCCAATTTCTTTTGCACTAAATTGACATGTTCCAACACTCGCACATCAATCGCTGAGACTTCGCCGGTCGCATGGCAACGCAGGATATGATTGACGTCATCCAATGCGTCCAAATCATACTCACCGGCTTCATTCCGATACGTCACATCCAGCCGCTCATCGGTCCAGACATTCAAGAAGGTCAACCGGCCTTCTGGAAGCGCCTGCGCCGCCACACGCTGGGGCCTTAACCCCGGCAACAGGGCGAGGGCCAAAGCCATCACGGAAGTTTGCAGAAACGTACGTCGGGTCCAGGCCCAATGCGATCCAGTTGTCACGAAATACTCTCCGAAGAAGGTGCGTTGCAGAGAACCGGCAGCAGATGAATCGAGTTTTATCAAAAAGGATCGGATCGGTCAATGAATATTCGTTCGATGAGTTCTTCGCTCATCTCCGTTCCAATCCGATACGCTGCTTCGCGTGATAGGCCCAGGCGAGACCGTCCCCATTCAGGCCGATCGCCAACCATTTTCTTCCTAGACACACAGCCGACAGACGGGTAAGATCGCACTCATAGATTAAGGAAAAACCATGGCTACGATTTTGATCATCGACGACGAAGAGTCCATCCGCCATCTCCTCCGCGAAGTGTTGGAAAAAGCCGGACATCAGGTGCTTGAAGCGTCCAATGGACGCGAAGGAATTGAGATCTATCAGAAGCATCCAGCCGACCTGGTCATCATGGATCTGCTGATGCCGGATACCGACGGCTTGGAAACCACGCTCCAGCTGACTCGTGAATATGTGGACGCCAAGGTCATCGCGATCACCGGCGCACAAGGCGATCGCAACTTCTTAGACGTGGCCAATCTTTTTGGTGCCAGACGAACGTTCCAGAAACCCTTCGATCTCAACAAACTCCTTCAGGCCGTACAGGAAGAACTGGCAGCCAAGTAGCCCTCCTTCCCCACCCACGAACAATCCCGGCCCTGCCTCCGCCGACATCGTTTCCCGATCGCACCCGATCCATTCCACCTCAAGTTGACAGTCTGTTGTGCCGATGAAGAAGGACAGAAGCCCCTTCTCGCGAATCGGTATGCGTAGCACATTGAACTCAACTCCGGTAGGTTTGTCAGCATGGCATATCATCGAAAAAGCCCGCGATTCGACGTCAACTTCGGGAGCACTTTCGCCGGCGAAACGCTCGCAGGCCAGGGCACTATTACCAATCTGTCCGTAGGCGGCTGCAGTATCGAATCGAAGATACCGCTACCGGCCCAGAGCATGGTCGGACTGCAGATCCAACTCCCGGACTCCCAGTGGCCACTGGAGATTGATCAGGCGGTTGTCCGGTGGGTGCGAGGCAATACCTTTGGTCTGGAGTTTCAAACACTCTCGGATCCGGACGCCGCCCGGCTTCAGCAGCTGCTTTTTGACCTCGATCAGGGGCCGCTGGTGGTCATGCAACGTCCCGCACATTGACATGCGAACCAGGACCAAAATACTGATTGTCGACGATAGCCCGGACTTCCAATTGCTTGTGAAAGCGTTCCTCTCTGAGGAAAGCTATCTCGTCCTCTCCGCAGGCGATACTCTCCAAGCCACCGGATCGGCCCTCCGCGAAAAACCCGCACTCATTGTTGTCGATATCGGGCTGCCGGGCGGAGACGGCTGGATGCTACTCGATCGCATCAAAGCCAATACCTTAACCAAACACATTCCCGTCGTCGTCGTGACGGGACAAGCTAAGATCGGCCTCGAAGAAAAATCAAAAGCTAAAGGAGCGGCCGGGTTCCTTAAAAAACCCTTCGAGAAGACCACCTTCGTCGACACCATCAACGCCCTTCTCTCCACTCCAGCTCCAAGCCCTGTTCCGCCAACCGCCACATTCTCTACATCGACATAGCCCTTTTCGCGTGACGCCTGGTCGGTTTCCCGGAGACATTGAGGCCTCTGGTCTGGCTGATAGCGAACAACTCCCCCCAGGACATGCCACGGCAGAAGCAGTATTTACTGGAAGTCTTTCTAGAGGATCTGAGAGGATCACGGAAGCCGGCGGTGATGTGACGCGCGACCTTTTAGGGAAATGCTCGACGCTTATGTGGCTGACGTTCTGGATTCTGTACAGCCTCCTCATCCTCGCCAGTGGTGTCTATGGGTCCGTCTTCGTCGGCCATTCCCATTGGGAATATGTCATTTGGCTTCCACCGTTCGACGAGATGCAATCCCTCCAATTCTGGCTGGACATTATTGTGAACGTCGCCCTCTACGCCCCCTTGGCCGTCCTGTTCCTCCAACATCGGAATTCGAACAACCGCTCAGCCCTCCTCACGGCCGTGATTGTGGGCTTACTCCTTTCCTGCACGGTCGAACTCTATCAGGTCTACTCCCACAATCGTCGCCCTTCGCCCTTGGATATTGTCTGCAACCTCAGCGGCACCATCCTCGGCGCACTACTCTGGCAGGTTTGGCGAAAATCTCTCGGGCAACCCGCTCAACCCAAAGCGCCGGCTATTCCCATCCCATAGGCTCATAGCCGCGCTCCTGCAGACAACGATTCACAAACTGCTTGAACGCCTGACTGGGCTGCGACTTCCGAAACAGGCCGCGGAGCAGTCCACCGGTTGCTCCGCTCGCCGCCCCGACCATCGCCCCGCGCCCGGGATGTCCGACGACCGCCCCGCCTACAGCGCCGGCCGCTGATCCAATCGCACCACCCGCCGTCGTACTCCCGGCCACTTGGCCGCTCTTTCCCTGGCCCGGGGTCGCTCCAGCCTCTTTGGCCATGGCTGAACAGTCCTCGATATCCTGCTCCGCAGTAGACTCCCCGACCTGGCGAAAGTGGGCATTGGGGTAGAGAATCGGCTTAGGCGCCGCGCATCCGGAAATCAGAAAGAGGCAGGAGAACAGCAATAACAACTGGTGGGACGGTGATTTCATCTCAGGAGCTTCAACGAACAGCCTGCTAACGTCCGCCCGATAGTTCTTTCCGTACAAGCCCCCGCATCATGACGGGATCGTTGTAGGCAACCTCGCTCAGCGCATCCAGGATGTGAATCCCCTTGGATGCGGCCAGGTCCTTCGCCTTCAGGTAATTCTTCGCACCGAACCGCGCCACCGACGACTGGCCGTTCACTATCTGGCAGGCCAGCACATCCGCACCGACTTCCAACGTGCCGCCCTCTTCGATCAGCTGCTTGGCTTGCGCCACCGCAATCCCGTGCAACTGCGCAAACTCCTCCAGTCCGCCCGTCTCGACCAGCCGTCCGTCCGGCATGATGCAGAGCCGTTTGAAGTGCGGCGACCAGTCCTTGCGGAAATCGATGTACTTGATATCGCCGCCCTTCGCCACAGCCCGATCGATCATGCGGTAGTCTAACCCCAGATTCTTCTGCTCCAGCTTTTCCTTCAGCTCATCCGGCAACGTGCGATGGAAGATCTCATAGGCCGCCTCGGCCATCGGGAGCGACCGGGCACGAGCCAAATGCTCCGTCTCGGCAAACTGCATCAAATCCAGGACAAACGTTCGCTTCGGCAACAGACCCGTCGGATCGATCACGCAGGCAAAGAGCCCGCGCGTCAAGAGTCCACCCTCCGCAGGATAGACATAGACCCCGCCCTGAGTCAGCAACTCCGTCATCGTCGCCAGCGGCACTCCATAGCTTTCGGACAGAATCTTGGCATGGCCGGGAAGATCTTCAGGAAGCGTCGTCGCACAAGCCGTAACGTTTCCAGGGGCATCGAATTCCGAATAGTCCTCGATGACGTTATAGAGGACCGGCAGTTTCGGCTTCTCGCTTTTCTTCTTAATCTTAAACATCCAAGACGTCCATTCAAGCTATTGGTTTTACTGAATGCGTGCCGCTATCGACTCAGATGGTGGTAGGCAGCCAATGTCATCATTCTGCGATCCTCCACCGGTCCGCCAATCGTAAAGTGATACAGCGATTGAAAGGACAAACCCTGCACGCCCAGCATCTCATGAACCGGGTCATCGAAGAAACAGCCGATCCCCGTCCCTCGCACCCCGGCCGCCTCCGCCTCCAAATACAATACCTGGCCAAGCAATCCGGCCTCCCAGAACAACCGAGGATAAAACCAGGCCCCCGCCTGACGCAAGCGTCCTTCAAACTCAGCCAACATGCCCAGCGAGAAGGCGCTGTCCGCGGCAATCTCTTGATGGCAACTCACCTGCGCCGCCGCACGCTTTGCATCACCCTCGAGCAACCAATAGAGCGCTAAGTCATCAGGGCATCCCGGCGGCTGCGTCCAGACCAGCTCCGGATTGAGCGACTGCTGGACCAGCGGCAGCTTCGCCCGATCCCGCACCAGGACATAGAGACCGGGCGCCAGCCCCTCGACGCGATGCACAAAGATCATCAAATGAATCGCCGGATCATGAGGCCACAGATCCCAGGGCATCGGCCGCTCCAACTGAGGACGTTCGGCGCGCGGCATTACCCGTTGCAGCATGCGAAAGAAGACCGCCGACGAAATCGATGTCCGTCCATCAAACGACACGGCGCTTCGACGCTGACGGATGATTTGGCCCGCCGGAGGCCCGGCGGCGCCCGTCACTCCTGAAGCGTCGATCGTCCCAGGAAGAGGACGCGACAACACCGGCTGCTCCTGCGACAACTTCCACGAAGCATCGGCGACCGCGTCGATCGCCTCCCAATGAACTCCGTGCTCCCCGCTCAGTCGATTTGCTTTCCCCTGCCAGGACACATTTGAGAAATCCTTGACCAGGGCCGCATCGAGAGAGAGGGGGATGTCTGAAGACCAGGGCTCCTCGGTCTCGCGTGGCCACAGCACACAGAGACAATCCGGATGCTCCGGTTCGACATCGGCGAAATCATCCGGGCGATTCGTGCCTAACAACAAGGCCACAGAGTTCTGCTCCACCCCGTCCAGCAGCGCCATGTTCCACCCCAACGTCGCCGCTGCGACCCGCGCAGAACCAAGGGCATGTCCAATATCATGATTGCAGTAGCGAAACGCGCGCTCCCCGTACTTCCAGGCTTCCCGCCAATGTACCGACGAGAGACCGAAGAGAAACGCTCCCGGCGGGAACGGAGCGAGCAACTGCGCGATCAGCTCAGCCGGAAATGCTGC
Organism: Nitrospira sp.; assembly: GCA_030653545.1. Classification (NCBI taxonomy): domain Bacteria; kingdom Pseudomonadati; phylum Nitrospirota; class Nitrospiria; order Nitrospirales; family Nitrospiraceae; genus Nitrospira; species Nitrospira sp. Next base: position 49,195 of record JAURZE010000038.1, read on the forward strand.
CCGCCGCTCCAGCCCATGTTCTTTCGGCGCATAGTGGTAAAGCCCCGGCTGTATGTCGAGTCCGCCGATCTGCGGCAGGATTACATAGCCTTCCGTCGGATGGAGATTGCCGGATGAGGGATTACTCCGCAGCGCCCATTCCGTCTCTCCGCCTTTCTTCCAGGCAGACAGGGCCAGGGCAAATTCAAAAAACCGGGAAAGCGAACGCAGGGTGACCAGCTGAGAGGGAACCGCCCCCTGCTGATAGACCGCGTCATAGGCCGGCGAGATGGGCTCCTCATCCGGCTTCAATAAGGGTAACGGAATCAGCTCCGCCCCGGCGAAGCGCCGAAAGGGATCAGGCTGATTCGCCCAATCCAGATACCCCGTCGATCGGGCATAGCGATTGAAGTGATGCTTCGTCTGGATGTGATAGCGGATGACCTGATCGACCGGATCAGTTGAGAGAGGTTCTGCCGCTGGAGAGAAAGCTGGCTTATCAGTACTCATTGCAAAAGTACGAGCAGTCTACAGAGCGGCGGGGAAGAAAGTAAACGCACCCGACATCTCCGGTCTATCAAGTCGAAACCCCTAAAGACTTCGTCTTCCCCTTCCGATAAGGACCTGTCTCATTCTATTCTCGTCTATTCTCATTGCATGGGAGCCTTATCATGGCCGGACTCATTCAGGAATTGAAAGAACATCACATCCACCTGCTCTCGATTTTACAGTTGGCGAAAATCAACGGGGTTTCCACGCTCGAAACGCGGGAGCTCTTGCGCTCCGCACGAACGACGCTGCTGGATCACCTGCGTAAGGAAGACGTTGAACTCTATCCCGTCTTGCACACGGCCGCAAAGAAGAATCCCGCCATCCAAGAAACTCTGGACACGTTTGCCAGAGACATGGCTGAAACGTCGAAAGTGGCAATCGGCTTCTTCAAGAAATGGGACCAGGGCGGAACAGACCATGATCTCTCGAAGGAGTTCGGCCTGCTGCAGGCCAAACTCCTCAGCCGGATCCGCCGGGAAGAAGAACTCCTCTACCCTCTCTACGAACAAATCGCTGCAAGAAAGGCGGCATAGCCCATTGCGGATAATCACAACGGGGTTCCCGCTCTCTTGACGACTTCCCACCACAGCTCCTACGATGATGCGCGACCGGGCTTCTATTTGATACTGCACCCGATGCCGGGCTTCTGATTGGGATCGACCGGCTGTCCGGCCAGGACCACCTCCCTCGCCGGTGATCGTTGACCTCCCGTTCTCTCCCCACGTATCCTGGCCCAATACAATGTGAGGTCTACCCATGCAATTCGATGCAGCTCTTGCCGCGCAGGCGGCGTTTGAAGAAGCAGAACCTGAACTCGGGTCCGACTGGGAGACGGCCACTGAACTCGAAGAAACCTTTTCATCCAACGCCGGATCGACCGCGCGCGAAGCTTATGAGGGATTGCTCTCGCTGGCGACCCGCTATCCGCAGGCCCATGCCTTTCAAGCCTTCTGCATCTACATCACCTGGCAACAGGTGACGGAACAAACGATCGCGCACCATTTCGAGATAGGCATGCGGCTCTCCGAATCCTACCTGGCTTCGCGCGACGGGAAAGATCAGCAACACCTCGGTTACGTCACCGAACTCCTGGAATCGTTTCGCGCAGGACTGGGCCTGGATGAGGAAGACGACATTGTCGTCGAGTTCAGAAAAGACACGCCGAAAGGCGGCGACTAACCTCAGCCCACGCCTTACCGCTAACACCTCACCGGGCAATCATGTCAGACGACGATAAACACCGGGCCAGGATTTTTCTCCACCGCGGGCAGCTGGCGCAAGCCAAAGCGGCCTACGAGCAAGCCGTCACGGACGATCGCCTCGGCGACAATCCGCGTGAGCTCTCGGCTTCGCTCGGGAATCTCGGGAATGTCTGCGCCCTGTCGGGAGATTTTGAAAAGGCCGAGGCCTGCTACCGCGAAGTATTGACGATCCAACGGACTGAGCGCGACCAACAGGCCATCGCTCACACGCTGGTGAATCTGGGCAATCTCCACATCGGCGCCGGCCGCCCTGAGAAAGCCCGCCCCTACTACCTTGAAGCCCTCGATCTACTGAAACCGCTTCGCGATGACCGTGCGCTCGGGATTCTGTATCACAACCTCGGCATGGAAGAGGCGCGGCAAACCCACTGGGATCAAGCCATCGCCCACTTCACTGAAGCGCTGGAATGCCATCGCCGCATCGGCAACGAAGAGGGCCTGGCGCTGACCTACAGCCAACTCGGCAACACCTTCCTCGATTCCGGCGCCTTGCGTCAGGCAGAGAAATGCCTGAACAATGCCTCGGAGCATTTCATCAAACTGGGCAACCCACCTGAGGAAGCAGCCGTCCTCCGGCTGCTGGCCGCACTCTATGTACGCGAACGCAATTCCACCTCGGCGATTCGCTGCCTCGAACGCGTCCTGTCCCTCGATCAGCACTACCAGCTCCCGGAACTCGTCAGGGACCGCACGTTGCTCACCGAGCTTCGTCAATCTATTTCCCATCCGTAGCCACGCCCTCCGCCCCGCCTGCACTGACATTTCTCACATCTTTCTGGACAGATACAAATCCTCTGCTACCGTAGGATGGTCACAGCGATTGCATCAAGTTTCCCCCTCGCACAACCGACAAGATACTGACGTACACATGTAGAAGAAGGTGAGATCGTGCTGCTGCGTGCCCTTTGGTTGCTCCTCATAGTCGGCGCCATCGCCACTCCGGCACAGGCGACGGAATCCGTGGCTCCTCAGATCACGGTCGGCACCCAGGAAGTCGGCCTCTCCGCGGGCTACCTCCTCCCGCACCGCCTCACGCAAGATCACACGACCAAGCAGCAGGGCGTTGCCTTGATGCCGTCCTGGATGATGACCGTGACCGATCCCATGGGCGACAGCTGGTACCGCGGACAGATTTCACTGGGCGCCGAGGTGGTCTACATCCAGTTTCAAGAACCCTTTCTCACGCACGGCATGGGCTTTACGCCCAAGATCAAATACTCCATGGTCGCGCACGATCGCATTCGCCCCTACGCCGAATTTGCGGGCGGCCCGTTCTGGACCGACCTCGCCGGCAAGATTCCCGAAGAATCCTCGCGGTTCAATTTCATTCTGACCGCGGGATTCGGCTGTTCGTTCTTTCTGACGCCTCAGACGTCATTCAACCTCGGTTATCGGTTCCACCATATTTCCAACGCCGGCACGCGATATCCCAACTTGGGACTCAACTCCAGCTTGCCGTTCGGCGGATTCTCGTTTTACTTCTGACGAAGGGGAAGGGATGGACATCATGAAGCAGACAACATCCTCACGCATCATGGCAGCTCTCGTGCTCGGCAGTATCCTCTCCGGCGGCTGTACCAGGTCGATCGAGGTCATGCCATCCGCCGCCATGAGTAACGACACCGCCCCGACCTCCATTGCGAGCACTGAGCGCGTACCGCTCATTCTCGACCAGGTGAAAGTCAGTCAGAATGGAGCGCCTCAAAATCCATCCACTGAACTGGATCGCCGCCTGCTCGGCTCCTTACAAAGCCTCAAGCTGTTCTCCCATCTCTCCCTTGCCGAGCAGGGATCGCTGGCTGATAACGAGAAAGCGATCACCGCTCATCTGACCATCGACGACGCCATCGACTCCCATCCCGGCGAAGCCGCCTGGAAAGGGTTTGCGATCGGCACTTCCATGTTTCTCCTGGCGCCTGTGATGGACTTCCACTACGACTACGGAACCCACCTCACCTTAGAACTCGAGCGCTGGGACGGGACCGTCAAGACGTATCAGGCCGAGTCATCCGGCACGGCGCGGTACAATCTCTTCAGCGCCAGTCCGTCGATGATTGCGGAACTGAAGGGCCACGTGATGGAAGCCGGCATCACCGACCTCATGCACCAACTCGTCAAAGATGCCACCTTCTACAATGCCAGCAGCGCCCCCGTGACCGAACGGACTATCCATAGCGTCAGTGTCAAGGCGAAGCGTCGGGGGACTGCCGCCGTCTCCGTCTCCACCTCTGCCCCAGCCAAATTGCGCTAGCGCCAGGGGAGCACGTTCCCTCTCACCCAAACCTACCAGGCAAGCCCTGTCACACACAGACCATCCATAGCGTCAGCGTCAAGTCGAAACGTCGGGGGACTGCCGCCGTCTCCGTCTCCACCTCTCCCCCGGTCAAATCGCGCTAACGCCTGACGGGCACGCTCCCCCTCGCCCGACCCTGTCAGGCGAGTCCGTTCCACACGATGGTCTGGTCTCCCGCCGGCTCCTAATGCTATGATGCGCCCCTCACAGCGGGAGCACACATGGACATTGAAGCCTTTCGTCAAATGGTCGTCAAAAACCCCAAGGGGTTCCTCGGGCGCTACGGCCTGGGCAATAAAATTCTGCAGGAAGGCGGCAATCTGGAAGAAGCCGTTGAACACCTGCGCGTCGCCGTCCAACTGGACCCGGTGCATGTGGCGTCCCACCTGGCTCTCGGACGCGCCCTGATCGGTGTGGGACGGCCGGAAGAAGCCAAACCTGTGCTGCAAGCCGGTATCGACGCCTCCGCCTCCGGACGAGCCAATGGCGGGCGCGACCTCGTCCCTGAAATGCAGATGATCCTCCAAGGGCTACGCTAACCACGGAGACCTCCTATGACGTTGGATACAGCCAAACAGCGCATCGAATCGGCCATCGCACAGTTCGGACCGCGCGCGGCACCGATGATCGATCTGGTGATGAATGAAGTCCGTTCCGATATGGGCGCGACAGCCTTCAACGAACTGGTCGACGAGTTTGATCTGGAGTTGGAATACAACATTGCGCCGCTGGAGTCCGATTACTCCAACAGCTAACCCGTCACGAGCGACCCTTCTGTGCCACTGATCTGGTCCGCCATTTCCGCCCACGGCTACGGACACGCCGCCCAGGCCGTCCCCGTGCTGAACGAACTGGGTACGCGTATTCCCTCGCTCCGCGTCATTCTCCGCACGAACGTCCCCCGGCACTTTTTCGAATCGCGCATGACCGTGCCCTGGGAACTGCGCCCGGCCCAGATGGATATCGGGTGCCTGCAGCATGGTCCCCTCACCATGGATTGGGACGCGACCTGGCAGGCCCATCGGACCTTTCACGCACACTGGGAAGCCCGACTCAAGGAAGAAACCCTCGCCATCCAGGAGGCTCGCCCGGATCTCGTCATCGGCAATACGCCCTACCTGACCATGGCGGCCGGGGCCGACGCCGGCATACCAACAGTGGCGATCGCCAGTCTAAGCTGGGATGAGATCCTGCGAGACCATGTCGATCCGGCGCAGCCTTGGCACGCGGCCATTCTTGCGGACATCCGCCGCGCGTATGGGCAAGCCAATCTGCTGCTGCGCCTCACACCGGGCCTGCCGATGCCGGCTTTTCGCCGCGCCATCGACATCGGCCCGATAGCCCATCCGTTGCCTCCAGCACGAGCTCAGCTACGTGCACAATTGAATATCCCGAATGAGGATTCGCTCGTGCTCGTGGCCTTTGGCGGGATCCGTTTCGAAGCGCTCCCATTTGATCGCATGGAATCGATGCAGGGCCTTCAATTCTTAATCGACGGTCCAGTTCCTCCCCATCATCGTCGGGTCCATTCCCTCGCGACAATCTCAGAGCGGTTCAGCACCCTCCTGTCTTCCGTCGATGTCATCATGACGAAACCAGGCTATGGGACCACGATTGAAGCCGTAGAGGTCCAGACTCCCATTGTCTACGTCCGCCGTTACAATTTTGCCGACGAGGACTCCCTCGTCGCCTATCTGCATCGCTATGGTCGCGGCGTGGAGCTCTCCCGTAAGGACTTCCTGGAAGCCCGCTGGGAACCGGCCATTCGACAAGCGCTGACATTGCCGCCACCAGCGTTCCCGCCGCCGGCCTGTACCGGCGCGGCTGATGCGGCCATGCAGCTCCTGCCGTTTCTGCAGCCATCAGGAAGATAGCCATGCGTTTTCTGGCCATCATCGTCACGGGATGCGCGAAGCTCGTGGGCACGCTCGTCGGATGGCTCGCACAGATCCACATGTTTCTGTATGGCATCCTCCCGGCGCTCTTGCCACCCGATCAACTCAGCGCACTGATCCGTCGTTACTATGACCGCAGCTACGCGGAGGCCGGTACCCGTATTCCCCTCACCGGCTATTCCTGGTCGTTGGAGGCCTGGGAGGAGCAGATGCTGGCGCAACATCTGTCGCGGCCCGATACCATCCTCATCCTCGGGGCTGGGCTCGGGCGTGAGTCGCTCGTGCTGGCCCAACGGGGCTATGACGCATTGGCGCTGGACATTGCTCGCGGAGGATTACTCATCGGCGCCCGACGGGCCGCGTCGCTAAATCTTCCCGTCACATTCGTACAAGCGGACTTTCTCACCCCCCCGGTTCGAGCCGCGTCCGTCGCATACATCATCCTCTCCGGCGTCATGTACAGCGCCGTCCCAGGGCGTACACGACGACAGGAGTGGCTGCGACGTCTCATGCAATGCCTCAAGCCTGGTGGGAAGCTGGTCCTGAACTTCGTGATCGCCAGAGAACCGGACACGGCGCTCACTCGCATGATTCGGCGATGCGCCGCCACGATCCTCTCCTGGCCGGGAACCAACCAGACCTATCAAGACGGCGATACCTGTACCAACGGCCATTTCATGCACGTGTTCCGCGATAAAGAAGAACTGCGGACAGAGATCGCTGAGGCCGGCGCGACCCTGGTCGAGCTGAACTGGCCCGATGGCTATGCCGTCCTCTCCTGAGCCAGCGCTCCGCCGCCGCCCGCGCCCTTTTCCAAGAAATACCGCTGGAAGCCCCTTAGAGGATTTGCTATCCTCCCACCCATGAATCCTACGGCCGTCTTTTCGAAACATCCGGACTATGTCCAGCGCGACGTGGCCGGAGAATGTATCCTCGTCCCGGTGCGGCGCTCGCTCAAAGACTCCAACAGCATCTACGTCTTAAATGAAACCGGTGCAGCCCTGTGGCAGCGCCTCGACGGCACCTGTACCGTGCAGGACATCTGCGCCGCATTTATCGAGGACTACGATGTCGCTCCGGACCAATTGAATCAAGACTTCGACACATTACTGGCAGACCTTCTCTCGATCCAGGCAATCCAAGAGGTGGCGGTCGCCCATGGTCCCACAGGTTAAACTCAGCCATCTGCCGGATCGTTACCCCCTCGCCTGCCAGTGGGAGATCACCTGCCGCTGCAATCTCCGATGCGTCATGTGTTATACGGATTGTCGGAACACACCGGAATCCGTTCGCCGCGAACTCTCTACCGACGAGATCTTCCGCATCATGGATCAGCTGCTGGAGGCCGGGCTCCTTGAGCTCTGCCTGACCGGCGGCGAGCCGCTCTCGCGGCCCGACTTCTTTCAGATCTACGATTATGCCGTCTCGCGCGGACTCCTGGTGACCCTCTTTACCAACGGCACACTCATCACTGAATCCGTCGCCGATCGGCTCGCGGCTCTCCCGCCCCATCGTGTTGAAATCAGCCTTCATGGCACGACGACCGAAACCTTCGAGCGCGTCACGCAAGGAACCGGCTCCCATGCGCGTTGCCTGGAGGCGATTCGCATGTTGGCCGCCCGACGACTTCCGCTTGTCGTCAAGACCACCGCGATGACCATCAACCGTGACGAAGTACTTGCCGTCAAATCATGGGCTGCCTCGCTGGGACCGGGGGCCTTCCGCCTAGGGGAGGACCTGCGCCCAGAACTTGACGGCGGGGCCGGACCGTTTCGCTATGCCCTCTCGGCGCATGAGCTGGAGACATTGAACAGGCAGGACCCGGATCTCTGGAGCGAAGCCTGCCGGAAATCCCGAACCGATCTCCCGCCTTGCAACAGCGGCATGCAGCGCTTTCACATTGATGCCTACGGCGGCTTGCATCTCTGTTCGGGCAACCGGCGGCAGTCCTACGATCTACGACAAGGTTCATTCCGAGAAGGGTTTTATGAGGTGCTTCCGACGTTTGCCTGCGAATGGAAGACGCCGGCCTCGACGCGCCTCATTCAACCGGAAGCGCATCATGTCTGATACCCGCCCGTTGCCCATAATCCCCTACGGGACGTTTAGCCAGCATGTTCACGACCAAGCCGCCACCCGTCACCGGGTCATCAAAGCGCAACTCGAACTCACCTATCGCTGCAATCTCCACTGCCGGCATTGCTACACCGATCCGTATAACGACAGTGCCTACTTTCCGCGCGAGCTCACGTTGACCGAGATTCAACGGCTCCTCGGTGAGATGCGAAACACCGGAATCATCTGGCTGAACCTGACCGGCGGCGATATTTTCATGCGGCCGGACTTTTTCGACATTTACGAAGCTGCAATCGGTCACGGCTTCCTACTGCAGCTCTACACGAACGGCACGCTCTTCACCCGCGCGATCATCGAACGCTTGCAGGCGCACCCGCCCTTTTCCATCGACATTTCCTGCCACTCGGTCGACGAATCGCAGTTCGACTGGTTCACACAGGTGCCGGGCTCGTATCGCGCCTTTCTCCGTGGAATCGCTCTACTGCAGGCCAGCGGCCTGCCCTTTTCCCTCAAAACCAAATTGATGAACTGGAATGCAGGCGAGATGGACCAACTGCGCCGGTTCACCGAATCGAATGGTCAGACCTTCGGCTATACCACGTCCCTCTCCCCCCGCCTGAACGGAGACGGCTCATCTCTCGACTATCGCATCGCTCCCGATGCCATCCACCGACTCCGCTCGAATCGGGATGTGACCCACGAGACTGAGAATTGCCCTACACACGATCCCCTCTCTCCTCCCGCACACGAGCGCCTGTTTCGCTGCGGTTGCGGCACCGACACAATTCACATCAACGCCTGGGGCGAGCTCAGCACCTGCACGTTCCAATATGAAACACGCCTGTCGTTGCGCACTCACACCGTGCGCGAAGCGATCGAACAGACCTTTGCGGCAATACCCGGTCTGACCTACCAGACGGATTCCGCCTGCCGGACCTGTACCCTGCATACGTTCTGCGACAAGCAGCCGACGCAAGCCCGATGGGAAACCGGCCATCCGGAATCCCCGATTCCCTATGACTGTGACGTCGCCTTCGCCCGCGCCGAGTCGACCCACCAACAGCCATTGATTCATCCCCTGCATGGGCACCCCCGTCCTGCGACAGCCACAACAGGAGTCTCGTCATGAACCAGAAGAAGCCTTATACAACGCCGCAGCTGTTTGAAGTCCCGCTCGATCAGGAGCAAGCCATCTTGACCTCCTGCAGTACCGCCACCATCGCCACATCAGCGGGCGGCACTAACGGCTGCCGTCCACCTACCGGATGTAGCAATTATCCCAACGCCAGTCTGGTTGGTTGCAAACGTTCGGTCATTCCGCTGACCTACATGGGACGAACCTGTCATGACAGCGGCCCCCGCGCTTCGTAGGAACCAGCATGCGCTTTACCCTTGAGATCGGCGGATATCGCATCGCGGTTAATGAACCCCAAGACCACCCCGTTCTCCTGTGGCCGCTTCGCCCCTTCGATGCATTTCTGGTGGACGAGCACAGTCCAGCCGATATCACGGTTGAGGTCGCGGTAGCCTCAACTCTCCCTGACCTTCCGACGGACCGCTTGCGATTCGATTCAGATCACGGACACTGGAAACTCTTTGAGTCTGGCGACCATCTCGTCCTCGATAGCCTCAGTCCGAAAACCGGCGCCTCACGGGCGCGCGCGCGGTTGTCGCCGGATTACCGGCATGTGGAGGCCTGGGTGCTGCCGGATTTCCAGAACGGGCAAGTGGGCTGGTCCCCCGTGCATCTCTTCAATCCGATTCTCGAGGTCTGCCTGCTGTCTCTCCTGGCGAGGAATGGAGGAATCCTGCTCCACGCCTCAGGACTGACCTACCAGAAGACGGGCTTCGTCTTTACCGGCGCATCAGGAACCGGGAAGTCCACCTTAGCCGGATGGTTCGCCGAACAGGGCGCCCATATCCTCAGCGATGAGCGCATGATTGTGCGCCGGACCCATTCCTCGGTCATGCTGTATGGCACACCCTGGATCGGCTCGGGAGAGTTTGCCGCCAATGCCTCAGCCCCGCTATCCCGGCTCTTCTGTATCCGCCATGGACAGGGCCGGCATCGCTTCGAGCCACTCGCGGCTTCGCGCATCGTGGCCTTTCTCCTGCAACAAACGTTTCTCCCCTCTTGGGATCGCACCGCCATGGACGCAACCGTCGACAGCCTGATCGCTCTGACACGACAGATTCCCTGCATCGGCCTCGCATGTTTAAAGAACCCGGACGTCGTCGATGCGATCATGGATCATCAGCGGACGACCCCGCTCACGACCGTATAATGCGACACCTCGACGCCCAGATGTTTCTCGACTCCATCTCAGCCCGCTCCGGGCAAGACCGCCGTCCGGACAGCGCCACTTTCGAGCTGACCTATGGCTGCAATCTTCGCTGTGTCCATTGTTACAATCCCACCCATCGCGCCTTGCCTCAGGAACTGACGACCGCCGAGGTCTGCACCATCCTCACTCAGATGGCCGAGCTTGGCGTGCTCACCGTCAGCCTTAGCGGAGGCGAACCGTCGCTACGGCCCGACATCGAACCGATCCTTCGCCACGCGCGCCAGGCCGGTCTGCTGATCTGGTTGTTGACGAACGCCACCCGCATGACTCCGGCGTTTGCGTCGCTCCTCACAGAGGTGCCCATCGCCCATGCGTTCGTATCCATCTACGGCGCAACGATGACCACCTATGAATCAATGACCGGAGTGGGCGGCTCTTTCGCCCATTTTCTTCACGGGCTCGATACGCTGAAAGCCTGTCCGTTCCCGGTAACCGTCCGGATGCCCGTGACCACGGTCAATTGGACGGAAGTCGATGCCTGCCAGGCTCTCGTGGAATCCCGAGGATTCAAGTTTCAATACAGCCTCGACATCCACCCCCGAACCGATGGCGACGCCGCGCCGCTGTCCTATCGGCTGTCTCCTGATCGGAAAACTGAACTCGACCTTCGGAAACTGGGGAAAGCGTCTCCGGATGTAGTTCCTGACGCCTGCGCCGCCAATGAACCCTTCATTTCCTGCGCCTGCGGCCGCAGTCGCTTTGCCGTGACGCCCTACGGCGAGATGAATCTCTGCGTGGCCTTTCCGACACCCCAATATAATTTGCGAACCGGCACCCTGCGCGAAGGATGGGCCATCCTCAAAGAGACCGTCGACCGGGCGCAGCCCAATACCCGGTACGCATGTCCGACGTGCGACGTCAACCGATTCTGCCGCCAAGGCCGCAGCGATGCCTGGCTGGAGACCGGCGATATGAGTGCCTGTCTTCCGCACTTCAAGGAGTGGGCCACACTGGAGCATCATACCCATGCCCTCCTCGACCCTCGACGATCTCGCTGACGCCTACTCCCGCGTGAGCGCCGGCAATGCCGCTCTGCTCGAACAGTTCCATGCCTTCGCCACGCTCCTGGAACAAGCCCACATTCCCTTTCTGGTCCTCAAAGGGCTGGATGTCCTGGTCAGGTGTTACGGAATCCGTGGGACGCGGCCACTGTCAGACGTCGATCTGCTCGTCCATGAGACGGATCTTGCGTCGATTGATAAGATCCTGACAGCGGCAGGCTATAGCAAACAGATCGATGGAAATCCCTGCTATGCGTCTCCAGGGAATGGACTCGCCTTCGATATCGTCACCACGCTCTGGTACCTCGACGACCAGAGCTTGGGCGAGTTGTGGGCCACCGCCAGACCGCATACCCTCCACCGGCGAAGAGTCTCTCTCCTCGCCGCCGATGATCTCCTGATTCATCTGATCGCCTATGCGGTCATTCATCGCGGTGCGTTCACCCCGGCATGGGACCAGGACATGCGCTTGCTGCTCTCACGCGAATCAATCGATTGGGCGGCCGTCACCCGTAAGGCCAGACAGTACTCGCTCTCGATCCCTTTGCTCTATGGGCTCACGTACCTTCGTCACCGCATGCCGACGCTTCCCATTCTGGATTCTTTTCTCCAATCCCTGGCCCCAGGCGGAGGCTCTGACAGAGTCCTCTATTGGCTACTCCAGCGTCTGGTTACCACACAGCCCATCCCCGAACTCGGTCATTTCCTGATCTGGCTGACCAGGCCGGCGGGAAGCAAATGGCACGACCTGCGCCAGACCTTCTTTCCGCCCAAGACGTTTCTCGGATACCGCTATGGAGCCGCCGCGATGCGCAGCCCCCTCATCACCCGCTGCCGCCGCCTGATCAGCCTGACCTGGGCCCTACTCACCCTGGCAACCACAATTGTTCGGCGTCTACTCCAATCGCCCATGCGGAGCCCCGTATGATCGTCACCCTCACGCCGCTCACTGCAACCCGCTTTGCCGGCAGCGCACTCCCTGAGAGCTGCCAGGGACCGGCGTTGCAACATCTACTGATCCCTCGTGTGGCGTCTTGGAGCATGTATCCCACACTCTGCAAAGGCGATCGCCTTGAACTGGCTCCGGCTGAGCCACTCCATGTGGGTGACTTAGTGGTCTTCCGGACACCGTTCGGACTGGTCTGCCACAGACTCATTGCACGGCAAGAGCAGATCCTGCTCACAAAAGGCGATGCCAATTCCGGGGCTCCGGAACCGGTGATGCTCAGAGATGTGCTCGGCATCGTCGTCGCGGTGGTGCGTGGGTCGACCCACGTCGTCACGGCAGATCTGGCAACACTGCCCCCTCCGCCACCGTGGCGCCGCATCATCGACCACCTGGGCGTAACCATTCTGGATCGCAGTCGACGAGGAGCCCACCGCCTGATGCGGCTGGGGTTACAGCACTCCTGGCTCGGAGAGTTCTTGGCCAGCCAGACGGTCCGATGGGCCTCCGTTGAACGCATGACGGCAAGCCCGGTACAGTCGCTCCACGAGGCCCTTGGACCCGATCCAACGGAACCCCCATCACTTCAGGACGGTCGGCCCGATCCAAGGATGATTCTCAGAATTCGCCTTGGCCCGATCCGGCTGGGAACCTTTCACCAAACCGCTGAAAGACTGGACATTCGGGCCATCCTGGCCGGCACCAGGCTGGAGTTCACCCTCCGAGAGGCGCTGCGGCATCAGTCAGGCTCCTGACGGCAACCATCCTCCCGGTAATCACTTTCAATTTTGCAGAGTTGAATCACACATCCTTTTGCCCGATCGCTCCGTAGAGTGTTATAGTTGGGGCGTGTTTCAGACCGACGTCAGAATGTTGTTAGCCAACTGATCCACTATGGACCCCTCGTCGCAACACGCCGCCTCAAACATTGACCCAAAGCTGCTGGCCCGGGTGGTCAAGGGAGACCACCAGGCATTCAGTCAGCTCTACGATCAATCCAGTACGCTCTTGTATACGATGGCACTGCGCATTCTCGGCAATCGCGATGAAGCGGCTGAACTCCTCCAGGATGTCTACCTGGAGGTCTGGCGCAAAGTCTCACGCTACGATGTCGGACGGGGAACCCCTGTAGCCTGGCTGGTCACGCTGACGCGGAGCCGGGCCATCGATCGACTCCGGGCCCGGGCCTCCCGGGGCCTGAATAAGTCGACGGAATCCCTGGACAGCTCATCGGCCTCCCAGATCGCCGATCGAGGTCCCAACCCTTTTGACGCCCAAGCCGATCAGGAAATTCGAACTTTGGTGGGAGGCGCGCTGGCGGCGCTCCCGCAAGCCCAACAACATGCGCTGGAATTGGCCTACTACGAAGGGCTGTCCCACGCAGAAATCGCAGCCCGGCTGAATCAGCCGCTCGGAACCGTGAAGACCAGAATCAAGCTGGGCATGTCCAAGCTTCGGGAGTCGCTCCGGCGCTGTTGGGAACAGGGTGAACACGTATGACCCACGAAGAACTCGAAGAAGCCGTCCCGCTGTATGCTGCCGGCGCGCTCGAACGCTCCGAGCGGCAGGCGCTCGAAGCCCATCTGCTCTCGGGTTGCGTCTCGTGCCATACGGCGCTCAAGGAGTTCCAGTCGGTAGCGGCCATTCTGCCGTTCGGATTGAGTTCGGCGCCGGCTCCGCGGGCCCTGAAAGCGAAAATCATGGCCGCGCGGACGCCGACCGCTATCGCCGAAGATGCTCAAGACAAAGTCGACGTGAAGCCAAGCCTGGAACCGGGCGAATGGATGAACCATCTCTTCCCTCCGGAATCCGCAACCGCGCCGAGATCGTTTGGGTGGGCCTTAAGCTTCGCCGCATTGGCCATTCTCTCCATCGGAGGCTACCTCGCGTGGACCTCCTACACGCAAAACGTCACCGGCACCGCCGTTGTCCAGCAGCTCCAAGCGGCTTCGGATGACCAGACGAAGAAGGTCGCCGCGCTCCAGCAGCAACTGGACGAGCGGGAACGCACGATCGTTCAAATGAAGGAAGAGTTGCAGCAACGCACAACCGACTCAACAGAACTGAAGGATCAGCTCATTCAACGCGAGGCGGAGCTCGAAGATCTGAAGTTCCAATTTGCTGCGCGCGGGGGAGTGCCGCCTGCCAACCGTGAACCGGAAGATGAGCTCGCCGCCCTACTCCGCGTTCCGAACGCAAAAGCCGTCTCACTCAATGGATCAGACATGGCCAAGCAAGCGTCCGGCATGCTCGTCTACGATGCCCGGACCAAGAAGGCCTGGCTCTACGCCATGAATCTTCCGGAATGCCCCAACGGCACCACGTATCAACTCTGGGCCATCAATGACAAGCCGGTCAGCGTGGGAACCTTCCATATGGACAGCGGTGAAACTGCGCATCTCCTGGTCAGCCGGGTCCCGGAATTCTCCAAGACCAAAAAGTTTGCCGTCAGCCTTGAGCCTTCAGGGGGCCGTCCCACGCCGACCGGTCCGATCTATCTGGTCAGCCAGTCGTAAAGACGCCCGTCACACCGCCCGACCAACTGCACCACCCAGGCCTTGAGCGTCGACAAACGACTGCGCAGATGGAAGCCATACACTCATGACGATCGACCCCACACAGGACGAAACATTCATGCGCATGGCGCTGGATCAGGCGGCGCAGGCTCCTGCACTAGGAGAAGTGCCAATTGCCGCGCTGCTGGTCCATGCCGGACAGGTGCTGGCGTTGGCCCATAATCTCCGTGAAACAAGGCAGGACCCGACGGCGCATGCGGAGATCCTGGTCATTCAAGAAGCGGCGGAAAAACTGGGGACCTGGCGGCTGATCGACTGCACACTCTATGTCACCCTGGAACCCTGTCCGATGTGCGCGGGCGCCATTGTCCAGTCACGCATCGCCAGGACTGTGTTCGGCGCCTGGGACCCCAAGGCCGGCGCCTGCGGCTCGCTGATGGATATTCCGGCGGAACCCCGGCTGAACCACCGGGTCACTGTGACGGGAGGGCTGTGCGAAATTGAAAGTCAGGCCTTACTGCGAGAGTTTTTTCGGCAACGACGCCGCGAGACGCCCTAACTCATTTTGTCCGGCTGCCCGGCTGTTTCCTGAGGTTCATCCGTTGCGTGTTGCGCAGGGATTGATCGCCCAATCGAATCCTTGCGCTGCAACCGCACCGACCCATCCGGGTCCGCAATCCAGGGTCTTCACGACCCAGGGTACTTGTGACTGTCCTGCGAGTCGCACGGGCACTCCGTCGCGATCCGATCCGTTTGACCAGTCGATTTCACAAGCCTGCAGCGAGGCTAATCCTACCCCTTCGGCTTTCAGAACTGCTTCTTTCGCAACCCAGTAGTGAAAGAACTCCGAATTGCGTGATTCGGATACAGTGGATTGCAAGAGCAGGTGCTCGCGGTCGGAGAAGAATCGCTCAGCCAGCTTGAGCACTTCTACGTCCTCCCTGATCATTTCCAGATCTACCCCAACATCTCGACCCTGCGCGACCGCGACCATGGCGTTCCCATGCGCATGCGAGAGATTGAAGTTCAATATCGCACTCTCCCGCCGGAGACCTCCTAATGTCGGCTTTCCAGTGGGAGTCGAACCGAACTCGATGCGGGCCGGGTCGAGGCTGAGATAGAGCCCTAAGATGAACCGCAACCCTCCGTGAGACAGCACATACCGCTCGCGGTCCTGCCGTCGAAGAAATCTGGCAGCCCTTGCACGTTCCTGTTGGTCAAGCCAATCCAGACACCGATCGTACTCGATACCCTCACCGGCTAGAGTCAGTGGCCAGAGATCGATCGTCGCGGCAGGAAGCGACCGACAGCGTGCGACAGGCGCCGTAAACAGGTCTCGAATCGGGGAGAATTCCACACTGACACTCGCCTGCATCCTGACCGATCGTGGGTTCATCGTGCGTTCCAGAGTCCTACCCTATCCGCAGCTATCAGGAGGAGACGACTTTCCCGTTCTCCAGCTTAATGACCCGATCGCCGAGATGGAAATACCGGTCATCATGCGTAATGACCACCACACTCTTCCCTCTCGCACGAAGTTCCGGCAATAGCTTCATATAAAAGACGTCCTTGTACTGCGGATCCTGATCGGCCGCCCACTCATCGAACACATACACCGGCCGGTCTTCCAGATAGGCCGTCAGCAGAGCCAGGCGTTTTCGCTGGCCCTGGGATAAATCGATTGTCGAGAATTTGCGCTCTCTCACCTCCACCTTGTGGTCAAGCTGCAAGCTGGAGAGATACGCGGCCGCCGATGTCCGAATTCGCTCTTCTTCAATGCCTAACAGTTTCTCAAATAAGTGAAAATCAGAAAACACCACCGAGAAATGCTCGCGGTACCAGTCGCGGTTGGCATCCGAGATCAAGATCCTATTTAAGGACACCTCGCCCGAGTGCGGAACATACAAGCCGGCAAGCAGTTTGACGAACGTCGACTTCCCGCTGCCATTTCCCCCGATCACAAACGACAATTCCCCGGGACACAGCTTCAGGCTGATGGGACCGAGTGAAAATGGGTCGTTGCCCCGACTGTCTGTCGCATATTGAAACGTGACTGACTCTAATGTCAGGGACTCCATCTTTCCTGCCGTCACCAGTGGAACGACGTTGTGGCGGCTCTCAGCGGGTGTGTCCAAGGACACGCCCAATCTTTGAATATTCTCAAACGCGACCTGTCCGCGTTCAACCGTCGGCAGGGTGCCGATAATCCCCCAAATGGGAGACATCATATACAGCAATACCACGACATACCCGATCAATGACTCCGTCGAAAGCGGAAACATCAAGGGAAATACAAACAGGATAATGCCAATCATGGAATAAAAGGCGAAATGGGACCAGGCCTCGGCAATCGCATATTGTCTGGAGGCATCGATACTGGTTCGCCGGTACAGATCGGCCGCTCCGTGGAGCTCCTGATCAATAAACTCTTTGCGCCTTTGCCTGTGAAGGGTCAACTCCTTGATCCCTTCCGTCAAAGACCGGAAATGTCTGAATAGCTGAGCTCTGGCCTCACGGGATGAGTAGATGGTCGAAAAGGCCCTGGTATGCAACCAATGATATCCCCACGCCCCCAGCAATGTGGCCGTCACGACGAGCAGAAACGTCGGCCAAGACAACCAGAGAAGATAGACCCCGCACCCGAGGACAATAGCCACATTCATCGCCAATTGCGGCAAACATTGGATCGACCACGCAAGCATGCTCACGTCGTCAGTCAGGGTGACCAGAATATTCGCATGACCGTACGCCTCAGTGCGTCGATACGGAGATTTGAGAATCTTCTCACAGAGCGTCAGGGAGAGGTCGAGGGTCGTGTCTTGAGCAAAGCGCGCCAGGGTCAATTGCGACACAATCTGAGTGGCGAGCTTCCCTGCAACGACTGCGACAAACCCGAACGCCAGGAGAGCTTCCTGATCATGCCGCTGTTGCAGGACTCGATTGATCAAGGCCAGCACGCCCGCGCTACAGAGTCCGGACACCACACCCACACTGACCATGGCGGCCATCACGGAACGTGAGCGCTGGAACAGAAACGAGACGAACCCTGGGAGGCGGATGTTCATGCGGACTGATTGTTGCGAGCCGGAGTTCCAATTCCTGCGGCACGCTCCGGACTCGTCTGGAGGTAATTCTGCAAATGGCCGGCCAGTTCTTCAACAAACGGCGACACGAATAGACGTCCCGAATCCTCGGCTGGAATATGCACGGTGCAACTCGACCCCGCTCCTAGCTCCTGCCAGCGATGCCGAGTGTCCGGAATGACATCCTCGACATGCCGATTAGAAGCCACCACATTCACGACCTCTGCAGAAGTCGGCACCACATGATACCGGGCCACTGCAAGGAGCGTGGCTTCCGTCAAGCGCTGCACTTGGAAATCCCTGTCCTGGATATGATCCGTGAGGGACTGTGAAAATAAAGACAGTGCGACCTGAGTCTTGCGTGTAAGAGTCACCCACCACTCGTTCATCGGTAACCGCGAGATGCCTCGGATATCTCCGACAACCTTGCCCAGCACGATCATGGACATGAAGGCTTTCGCGACCAGACGATGCTTATACCTGCTGTAAGAATCAGGATGCCACGTGTCCATCATGAAGAGAGTGACCTGGCAACCCAGCGCTGTGAGCTGCCTGGCCATTTCATAGCCAATCAGCCCTCCGGTACAGACTCCCCCGATCAGATATGGTCCATCAGGATGCATGCGCCGCACTTCCTGCACATAGTGAGCGGCCATCTCCGACACGGAGATGAACGGCGTTTCCTTACCATCGAGCCCTCTCGCCTGCAGTCCGTAGAGCGGCTGGTCCGTCCCGAGAAGACGTGCCAGCTTGGCAAAGACCAGCACGTTTCCTCCGACACCCGGCACCATAAACAACGGCACTCCGGTTCCGCTGGGCTGTATCGCGACCAGAGACTGCCACGGGGGAACCCAACTCGCTTTGGTCAACACAGACGCAAGCTCGGCTATCGTGGGAGCTTGAAACAACGTGGCCAAGGGAAGCTGTTTCCCAAACACGAGTTCCAGCTGATAAAACAGCTGCGCGGCCTTAAGTGAATGTCCGCCGAGATCAAAGAAATTGTCGTGAATTCCGATGTCCTGCATCCCAAGTACCTGTTGCCACAACGCCGTCAGCTGGACCTCCATTCCATTTCGAGGCCCGACATAGGGCTGGCCGGCCGTATGGCTCGTCATCTCCGGCGGAGGCAAGGCACGCACATCAATTTTCTTATTGGCCGTTAAGGGGAATGCGTCAAGGAACACAAAGAAGGAAGGCACCATATACTCCGGCAGCACCGCTCGTAGAAAGGAACGCAGTTCTTCCGCTCCCGCATCCTGTCCGTCCTGCAAAACCAGATATGCCGCCAGCTGCTTCAGGCCGTGCTGATCGTCCCGTGCCGTTACAACCGCTTGTTTGATCTTGGTGTGGCGACTGAGGATGGCCTCGATTTCGCCAAGCTCGATACGGAATCCCCGGATTTTCACCTGATGATCAATCCGGCCCAGATGGACAATTTTCCCATCGGTTCGATAGCGTCCGAGATCACCGGTCCGATAGAGCCTGGCAGCGGGATGAAGTGAGAACGGATGAGGGATAAATCTGTCTGCCGTGAGGTCCGTGCGGCCATGATATCCCCGCGCCACCCCATCCCCTCCGATATAGATCTCTCCGGCTACACCGACCGGGACCGGCTGTAAATAGGGATCGAGCACATACACATCCGTATTCGCGATCGGACGACCAATCGTGATTTCCGGAATATCCGAGCTGATTCGCTCGACGGTCGACCAGATCGTCGTTTCCGTCGGACCATACATGTTCCAGAGCGCTTTGGTTCGATCACGCAACGCGATCGCAAGATCCTGCGGGAGCGCCTCGCCTCCACAGAGAGCGGTCAACGACGGACTCCCGGTCCATCCCGCCTCAAGGAGAAGCCGCCAGGTTGCGGGAGTCGCCTGCATGATGGTCGGCTGCACTCGTTCGAGGGTGTCACGAAGCTTATGTCCGTCAGTTGCAACCGCTCGACTGACAATCTCAACCCGCCCTCCGACAAGGAGTGGCAGATAGAGTTCCAACCCCGCGATGTCGAACGACAGAGTCGTGACGGAGAGAATGATGTCTCCCCGAGTACAGCCCGGCTGGCGCTTCATGGACCACAGGAAATTCATCAGGGAACGATGCCGGATTTCCACACCCTTCGGTTGCCCGGTCGATCCTGAGGTATAGAGTATGTACGCAAGATCATCGGCTGAGGCCGAGGACGGGAGGTTATGCTCGTCGTCTGGAGAAAAGACGTGCCCCTCGCGATCAAGGCACCAGGTACGACACGATTGACCACTGAAACGATCGGCTAACGGGCTAGTCGTGATGACGAGCGGGGCTCCGGAGTCTTCCACCATAAACCTGACGCGATCGCGCGGATAATCCGGATCCAGCGGGACATAACACCCTCCCGCCTTCATCACCGCAAGCAACACCGGAACCATATCCACTGACCGCTCCAGACACACGCCGACAGCCACCCCCGAAGAGACGCCGATTGCCCGCAAGGCTCGCGCCAACTGGTTCGCCTTCCCGTTGAGCTGACGATACGTGAGAACGCGCTTATCCATCGAAACAGCTACGGCTTCAGGATGGTCCTCAGCCTGTATTTCAATATGCTCCGGCAGACAGTCCGTGTGTGGATACTCAGCCGTCGTCCGATTCCACTCATACAGGATGCGTGACCGCTCTGTTTCCCCAAGCATTTTCAGCTCGGACACTCGAGCCTGCGGGTTCGACATCGCACTCTCGATCAACGCCAGATAATGTCCGGCAAAGCGCTCAATAGTCTCGCGCACGAATAGCGCTGAATTGAAGGTGAAGTACGCCTTCTTCGCGACTTCCAATTCGATGGACAGACTCAGATCGAACTGGGCAGAGCCAGGCTCGACCTCGAATGGCTCCCACTCCAACCCATAGAGTTGGATATCTCCAATCGGAGCATTGGCCATGTTGAATAACACCTGGACCAACGGGGCCATACTCGCATCACGTTCGATCTGAAGACTTTCCACCAGTTTGTCGAAGGGATAGTCCTGGTTGGCAAAGGCACCCAACGCAGCATTCTTGACACGCTCCAGAAAACCTTCAAACGAAGGATTGCCGCTGACATCGACTCGTAACGCCAAGGTATTGACGAACGTTCCAATCAACTGCTCCATCAGCATATGCGTCCGGTTCGCAATCGGACAGCCGACGGCCAGATCCACCTGCCCCGTATAGCGGCTCAAGAGCAGCTGGAAGCAGGCTAACATCGTCATAAAAGGGGTCACGTGTTGTTCGGCACTGAACTGTTTGAGTCGCTGGATCACGGAATCCGGAATATCTACCGCGCACAACCCTCCCTCGAAGGTTTGGACGGCCGGACGAGGAAAATCTGTCGGAAGGTGCAGGATAGGTAGATGCTCCAGCGTTTTTGTCCAGTACTGTTCTTGAGCCGCTAACACTGCTTCCGTCATACACCGACGCTGCCACACCGCGTAGTCCGCGTATTGGATGGGCAAGGTCATTTCGGGCAACGGTTGCCCCTGACATAACGCATTATAGTATGCGGCGAAATCGCGTCCGAGGATTCCAAAGGACCATTGATCCCCGACAATATGATGAAGATTGAGGACAATCAGATGGTCTTCTTGATCGAGAGTGATCAGCGAGATTCTCGCGAGCGGCCCTTTCTCGAGATCAAACGGACGAGCCCCTTCCTGTTCGGCAATTCGTCGGGCTTCTCCCTCGCGTTGATCCGCTGGAATTCTGCGGAGGTCGATTTCAACCAGGTGAGGAGACTCCCAGGACGCAATTCGTTGCTCCAACCCGGCCCCGGTCATCGCAAAGGTTGTTCGAAACGCTTCGTGGCGTTGGGAGAGCAAATTCACGACCTGCCGGATCACCGGTACGCTCATTCCTCCCTTATGTCGAGAGACGAAGAGGAGATTATACGCAGTCGCCTCCGGCGCCAATTGTTGAACAAACCACATGCGCTGCTGGGAGAATGACAGCGGCAACGACCCGTCACGCGAGACCGGCACGATCGGCGGCAATGGTGACGGAGCATTCCCTCGATGCTGTTCCACTCGAATCAACTCAGCGACACCGGCAATCGTTGGTGACTCGAACATCGAGCGCAACGGAAGCTCCACGCGGAACACTTCGCGAATGCGCGAGATGACCTGTGTGGCCAAGAGAGAATGGCCGCCCATGGCAAAGAAGTTTCGATGGATGTCGATCGTCTGCTCTCCCAGCACCTCCCGCCAAATCTCAAGCAGGCCCTGTTCAATCGGATCGCGGGCCCGAACGGAGGCTGTGTCGCTCCGGTTCTCGCCCAGCGTATGTTGTTGAAGAGCCAGACGATCAACTTTGCCATTGGGTAGGTACGGAATGGCATCGACCACACACACGGCGGCAGGAACCATGTAGGAGGGAAGTGTCCGCTTGAGAAGCTCATGCAAATAGGGACTCGTTGATCCCGGCACCTGATCGGACATTACAAAGGCAATGAGGCTTGGCCCTGTCGTCATGTCCTCTCGTACCACCACGGCAGCGGCGCGGACACCCGGTAACCCGCTCAAGGCAGATTCGATGTCCCCAAGCTCAATCCGATACCCCCGCACTTTCACCTGGCTGTCCGCACGCCCGACATATTCGAGATTCCCGTCTTGACGCATCAGCCCAAGATCACCCGTCTTGTAGAAACGGGTTCCCGGCACAAACGGATTCGAAAGAAACTTGGCACTCGTCAGTTCCGGAAGATTCAGATACCCTCGTGCCAAACTAGCCCCGCCGATCACAATCTCTCCCACCACCCCGACAGGAATCGGGGACAACCCTTCATCAAGCAAATAGATGGCGGCCCCGGCGATGGGCGTTCCTATTGGAATGCGCCCTCCCAACTCAGTTCCAGTCGTCTTATACACAGTCGACCACACCGTCGCTTCCGTCGGCCCATACTCGTTATACAGCGCCGCCTCCTGAAGCCGTTCATAGTGCCGCCGCACCAGCAATACCGGGAGACTTTCTCCGGCGGACACCACCACCCGAAGTGACTGCAGTGCGGCTGCTGCCACGTCACGCAGCATCGCCTCGTATAACGACGGCACGAGTACAATGTGAGACACCTGATGCCGGGAGATCAGCGCACCGATTTGAACCGGATCCCGATAATTGTCTTCCGTTGGAATGACGAGAGTCCCAGCGTGGAGCAGCGTCCAGAACATGCTCGTCACGGACCCGTCAAACGCAATCGGAAAGGTCAGGAGGCAACACTCGACCGGATCTTTATAATACTGTAGGCGTGCCAGAAGGGAATGCAGGAGCGCCCCGTGCGTAATCTCGACGCCCTTGGGTCGCCCCGTCGACCCGGAGGTGTAGATCACATAGGCGGCATGGTCGATCCCCAATTGCGGCCATGCCACGTGTGCCTCGTGACGCTGAGCTTCTCCTGCGAGCGACTCCAATTCAATAACCGGCCCACCACCGTATGGAAGCGTCGCCCGCAGATGCTGCTGCGTCACCAGGAGCGCGACACCGGCATCCTCGAGAATCAATCTCTGCCGTTGCTCCGGCGCACTGGCATCCAAGGGCACATACGCAGCGCCGGCCTTCAGAATGCCAAGAATCCCGATGAGACTTGAGACCGATCGATCGACGCACAACCCTACCCGGACGTTTCTTCCTCCCGTGACTGCATACACCGCACTGGCAAGCTGATCTACACGCACAACGAGCTCGCGATAGGACAGCCGGTCTTCTCCGCACACCACCGCCGTCCTTTCGGGATCTTGCTTGATGCGAGCCTCGATCATCGGCAGGATGGAAGTGGCCTGCTGCACGTCGACCGTAGTCCGGTTCCACTCGACCAAGAGCTGCCGTCGTTCGTCTTGCGTCAGCAGCGGGAGATCGAGCAGCCGCGAAGCGGGGTTTGCAATCAGGCCGGAGAGAATCATTTCGATTTGGGCAAGCATGCGGTCGACCGTTCCACCGTCGAACAATGCTCGGTCATAGAGCATCACCAGCTCAAGCCCCTCGATCCCATTGACGACCAATAGCGTGAGATCAAGCTCGACGGCCACATCATCAAGCGGGACATGTCTGACCGACAATCCCTCGAGATGCAACTCGCTGAGAGGATCGTCCTCCCATACGATCATGACATTGAACACATGCGGCGAGTCTGCGGCTCTTCGTCCCTTGAGCGCACCGATCACTCGTTCGAACGGAACATCTTGATGGTCATAGGCATCGCCTACGGTCTGGCGAGCGCGACGGAGGAGCTGCTCGCCGGTCTCGACATCGGAGAGGTCCATGCGCAAGGCCACGGTATTGGCGAAATACCCCACCACATCCTGCCAGTGCGATTGACGACGATTCGCCAATACCGTCCCAACGACGATATCGGTTGTCCGGGTGGCGCGTTGGAGCCAGGCGCACAACGCGGAATAGACCGCCATGAATTTGGTCGTGCCCTGCCGGCTGCAGAACGCTCCCAGGTCAGCCACCATCGATTCGGGAAGCGCGCGGATTCTTGATCCTCCCTGGAACAACGGCACACGCGGGCGCGGGCGGTCAGCAGGCAGGTCCAGTACCGATGGCATGCGGTCCAACTGGCGCTGCCAGTATCCCAGCTGAGCGACGTATCGTTCACTCTCCAACTGGTTCCTCTGCCATTGGCTGAATTCAAGATACGATCGCGGCGAACGCGCGGGAATCATCGCCGGATCTTTCGGTCGCGACCTGTACTGTTGCGTAAGTTCCCGGCACAGCAACCGCAAGGACCACCCATCCGAGACAAGGCGATGAACGGTTAGGATGCAGAGGTGCTCCCCATCTTCTATCTCAAGAAGAAATGTCCTGAGCAAGGGTGGGCACCCCAAATCAAATGGAACAAGGACTTCTTCCCGAATCCTCCGGCGGATTTCTGCGTCACGGTTTGAAGGAGAGAGATCGCGCAAGGAGGCCCGGGTGACCTTCGCGGCGGCTTTGGTCGAAGTCGCCTGATAGGGAAGCTCCCCAACTGAGGCAAACCCCATCCTCAATATGTCATGCCGCTGTACAAGCTCCTGGATGCTGGCATCGAAGGCCGGAAGATCTAACGGTCCGGACAGCCTCATCCCGATGGAAATATGATTCAACGCGCTGCCAGGCTGTACTTGCTCCAAAAACCATAACCGCTCTTGACTGCAGGAAAGCGGAGACCGACCCACTTCCCCGTCCTCTGCCTGCAGGCCTCTCCCCTCAGATTCCGGCCCGCCGGCCTGGCCACGCAAGCTCCGCTCTGGTCCGAAAGCTGGCTCCGAGAGCGCCGTCTGAAGATAGGCCGCGAGATCCCGCACCGTCCCCTGGCCAAATAACTGGCCGAATGAAAGTTCAACCCCGCACTCCTGTTCAAGTCGATTCTTGACCAGGCTGGTACCGAGGGAGTCTAACCCAATATTGACCAAGGGCATTCCCGCTTCAATTTTGGAGACGGGGAGCCCTGACTGTTCTGCGAATACACGCTGCACATAACTTTCAAGCCCTTCGCCGCGCTTCAACAGGTCGTGAACCTTTCGAGAGCCTTCAGCGATCGACCCCGAACTAGTCACGGCCGCTTCAGCCGGGAGCATCAGTGTGGAAAGCACGGCCAGCGACTGTTCCAGATATGCTTTTCGACAGGCTTGTCGTTGCACTTTTCCGCTTGAAGTCTTGGGAATCACCCCATGCCGCGCCAGGACAACCCCCCACACCGGCACTTCAAACCGTTCTGCCAGAGTGACGCGAACGGCCGTCGCCACCTCTTCAGCCCGCAGCTCCTGTTGGCGATCGACTTCAAGCACAATAATCAAACGCTCGACCTCGTCCACTTCGACTGAGAAAGCCACGCATCCACCGCTCCGTGCCATGGGGTGGCAGACTTCAACGGCTGCTTCCAAGTCTTGAGGATAGATATTCCTCCCGTTCAGAATGATCAGATCTTTGAGACGACCGGTAATGACGACCTGTCCTTCACTGAAGAACCCCAAGTCTCCCGTACGGAGAAAATGTTCCTCGGGCCGACCGGAAACCTGAGCGTTGAATACCTCGATGGTCGCCTCAGCCCTCCGCCAATACCCTAAGGCCACGCTAGGACTGGACACCCAGATCTCTCCGACTTGGCCGGCGGCACATTCGAGGCCACTACCCGGTTCGACGATGATGACCTGCGAACCTGGAAGCGGACGACCACACCCCACAAGCTCGCGTACACCCACATCATCCGGCCTTCGGACTTCGACCCGATGTGATTCAAGCGCAGCCGAATCCACCGTGATCATATGGGGTGCTTCAGCCCGCGCGGTGCTGGACACCACCAGGGTGGCCTCAGCCAACCCATACGCCGGCATGAATGCATTCCCCTTGAATCCGTGGGGGGCAAACACTTGGGTGAACGTATTGATGGTCCGGTGATGAATAGGCTCGGCTCCACAACTGGCCACCGCCCAGCGCGCAAGATCACCGGACCAGCCCGGTTGTTTTTGAAAAGCCTTCACACAAGCATCGTAGGCAAAGCTCGGAGCGCCGCTATGCGTGATATCCCACCGGTCGATGGCTTCAAGCCAGCGGAGTGGCCGCCGAAGAAATGTAAGCGGTGATAAGAGGAACGCCGGAATGCCCCCATATAAGGGTGCAAGAATCCCGTGCACCAATCCATAGTCGTGAAAATACGGGAGCCAGCACAACGAGCGGCTCTCCGCATTGACTCCTGCTGTCTGATGAATAGCTTCACATTGAGCCAGGACGTTGCGGTGACTGACCATCACACCACGTGGTGTCGCCGTTGAACCTGACGTATATTGCAAATAGGCGAGATCCGAGATCGGCGAACGGTGTTCCAGGCTCGGCCACCCCTCACCCGTCGGTTGATCAGTGGCGAGCCATTGGACCTGGCGATCCGGTGCCACGAGGGATTGCTCCGCACACAGGGTCTGGATGCCAGCCGTCGTCAGAACGAGCGCGGCTTGCGCATCATCCAGGATGGCCTGTAGGCGCGAGAGGCTGTGCTTGCGCCTGATGGGATCCGGCGCGGGAGCTGGAACGGGAACGAGGCCGGCTTGGATACAAGCCCAGAAGGCCACGACCACTTCGAGCCCAGGGGG
Source organism: Nitrospira sp. (assembly GCA_030653545.1). Taxonomy (NCBI): domain Bacteria; kingdom Pseudomonadati; phylum Nitrospirota; class Nitrospiria; order Nitrospirales; family Nitrospiraceae; genus Nitrospira; species Nitrospira sp. The sequence goes on from JAURZE010000038.1 coordinate 76,214, forward strand.
ATAAATGAGGAGCGCGCGAGTACCCGGCTCAGCGCGCGCCCCCAGAGCCATTGCAAGCACGTTCACTTCACCTGCAAGTTCAGCCCAGGTAAGTTGACGGTCTATCGCAACAGTATCTTTGAGATAGGCATAGGCCAACCCGCCGCCGGCCTGCTCACAGCGGTAGGCAAATAATTCGACCAGGGTGCGGATTGAACTAGGTACTGATTCGCTCATGCAGGCAAATAGAACAGCAGGAAACAATGAATCCGAATGACTCAATAATGGACAGATCCTATGCCGGATCAGAAGAATTTTCTACCGCTACGGAAGGATAATACGGACCGCTGCATTCCAGAAGAGATTTCCTGTTCTGCGCACAAAACAGGCCCAGGAGACTTCACGCAACGTCATGATTCAGTGGAACAATTCATCCTACTTGGAGATTCCCAAGGCACCGTGATTCTTACCCCAATGATTTCGTGGTTAGATCGTCCACGATGAGAGAAAACTCATTGAAATATCATGCCTCTCACTGTAAGCTCCCCCCATAGCTTGATCGGTCAGGGGCGCGCGTCTTTCGGTGCCTCCCAATTCAGCACGTTGCCAGGAGAGGTGCCAGAGTGGCCGAATGGACTCGCCTCGAAAGCGGGCGTCCTCGCAAGGGGACCGTGGGTTCAAATCCCACCCTCTCCGCCAAACCGCACTTCGTGCGACCCGCCCGCTCGATATCGTCTTAGCGCTATTGACGCGGGCGGATAAACACCTTCATATTTTCTTCACCTTCTCTCCCAAGACCCTCCGCAATTCGACCATCGCGAGCGTGTCGCGCTTGCAGTAGGCTAACAGTGCTTCCTGAATCCTGGCCCGCTCGATCCAGTCGCTCTCGACAAACACCATCTTGTAGTACTCCGATGCCGCCTGCCCGCCTTCACGAATGTTGAGATCGTCATAGCGCAACGAAGGCACCAGTGTCGGCAGCACCTCCTTCAGCGAGTACGATCCGCCGAACTCCGGATGGTAGTAATGCTCTTTGACAATCGGGTGCAGATCCCAAATCCGTTTCACCAACGCCTTGAGCGCTGTTCGTAGTTCAGGGAGAAACTCCGCCAGGTGCTCGATCACAGATTTCTCATACGGGGAATAGACACAAATACTCCCCGTGCCTCCCAGGGAATCCAGAAGGGATTCGGCCAATGACTTCCGGGGATCAGTCCCTTCTGCGTGGAGGAATTCGTGATGCACGAGTTCGCCGGAAGCCTGCTCGATATGATTCGACCATTGCACCGGCAGCGCTTGATAGGGGCGCGTGCCGGCAAAGCGAGGCACGGCCAGCATGACGGTCTCAAAATCCAGGTGATGGACGGGAAACCGCACGGTCTTGAGCGCGGCTTCCAGCTTCTCGGACACCCACTCCACGTTGTCTTTGACCTTGCGCTGAACGGCCGAAAGCTTCGTGCCATCCGGAATCTCATCGATGGTCACGATGCCCTGCTCGGCGAGTTGACTGGTGATCTGCTTGGCGCCAGGCAGGTGAAAGATCCACCGTGCAGGCTTCTGACTCGTGCAATGAGCCCAGAAGGGACATTCATACGGGGCAAAACAATGGCGATCCGGTTCAATCACAGGGATGGCCGGTGACAGTAACATGGTCTTCATCGCGGCTATCCGCTCCGGCACAGTCACTTGCCGCTCCAAGACAATTGAGGAGAGTTCATCGATCGCGAACAGCTCGTTCAACTCGACCTCGCCGCCGGCATAGGTATAGGCGGTATTGATGCGCATAAGATGACAGCTGACGATGTTGAGGCCTGCCCCCACGAGCACGTGGCGCTGCAGCGCCAGATCGTCCAGGTGCACATCCTTCACCTTGGTGGATGACTTGACCTCGATCAATCGCCACCCCGCCAAAGCTTCGTCTTCGCCTCGTACCCGCTCCAGAATATCCACGCGAACGAGTACGCCATCGGCCATGATCGCTGCTTCATAAATCGCCGGGACAGACTCATCCGCCATCAGCGCGGAGGTTTGGGTGAGCGCCGCCTCGGTCTGTCGATACCCGGCTGTTACGAGACGGCCGCCGGGGAACCGGCGGCGCGCCAGCTCACCGACTTCCGTCCCCATATCCAGGATCGCCTGCGTCCCCGCGTCAGGCGGAGTTGCAAGATAGGGCCGATGGATATCGAGATACAGGCGCTTATGACATTGGAGGCCGGAGATATATTTGGATTTCGATAAGCGCGGCGTTTTCTGCACGCCGTCTTGCGGAAGATCTGTGGCTTGTTCAGTCATCGTGTGACCCTAACGAACGATGACGTATTTGTCTAGCTGGACATCGCCTCAGTTCTGTAGGATAGGCGCCCATGGGTTCCCGCATCGCCGACATCCGCAAATCTGTGCTCACCCTGGCCCTGCCGGTCACTGTCAGTAGTCTCCTTCAACGAACCGAAGGAATCGTCGCGGTCTTTCTGGTAGGGGGACTCGGTGCGACGCCCATTGCCGCCGTCGGATTGGGGCAACTCCTGGCGTTCATCGCCACGACGCTGGTCTCAGGCCTCTCGGTAGGCTCCAACGTGATCATTGCCCAGCTGTGGGGAGCCAGACGACATCGGGACGCCGGAGAAGCCGCCCGCCACTTTCTCGGGATTTCCATTGCAGTCTCACTCGCGCTGGCGGCACTGGGGATGACGCTGAACCGGTTCGCGATGGAGGGGCTGGGAGCTGAATCCGGCGTCATTGCGCTGGCGATTCCCTACTCCACGATCATCTTTCTGGTGATCCCCTTCACCGTGCTGCTTCAGGTATTGTCCTCAATCCTACAGGGCACCGGCGACACTCGCACGCCAATGTATGCCATGATCCTGGTCAATCTGCTGCACATCGGTATCGCCTACCCTCTCGTCTACGGATACTGGGGCCTGCCCGCACTCGGCGTCAAAGGAGCCGCGATTGCCGTGGGAATCGCCGAAGCCATCGGCGTTGCCTTCCTCTGGTGGCGCAGTCGCCCTGTTTTGAAATCGTCCGCACACCTCCGACTCGATCTCATCCGAACCATGTGGCATGTCGGCGCACCGGTTTCTGGCGAACGGATCGTGCAGCAAGCGGGCATCCTCATCTATACGAAACTGGTGCTGCTGTACGGCACCGTGTCCTATGCCGCCCATCAGGTGGGCCTCTCGATCGAGTCGCTGTCGTTTTTGCCGGGCTATGGATTTGCCATCGCCGCCGCCACCATGGTCGGCCAGAGCATCGGAGCCGGGAAATACACCAGAGCGAAACTGGAAAACTGGGAAGCCAATCGCCTGGCCATCGTCATCATGGCCAGCATGGGCGTCGTATTCTTCTTCTTTCCCTATCTGCTCCTGCGCGCCTTCACCACCGACGAAGCAGTCATCGAACTCGGTACGGTGTTCCTGAAGATCGTCGCCCTTCTACAGATCCCCCTCGCGCTCACGATGGTCATCGCCGGGTCGCTGCGCGGCGCCGGAGACACCCGATTCATCATGGGCGCAACAATGGTGGGCATGTGGGGCGTGCGTGTCCCGATGGCATTGATCATCGCCCTCTGGCTCCATCTCTCGGTGTTCTATGTCTGGCTGGCGATGATCGCGGACTGGACCGTGAGAATGGCGTTACTGCTCTGGCGTTACCGATCGGAGCGGTGGAAAGCGATTCGGGTCATCAAGACAGCGCGCATAGCATGAGCTGACACACTCTCAGATTCCCCGCTCTAGCAATTCGTTCGCTCTTCAGCCGGAGGTCTCGTATCCTTTCCGCTGCCCACTCGCACTTCGATCCGACCCACGCCTTTCACATTGGCGCAGAGATCGCCGAGCCCCGGTGTAATCAGACGATAGGGCCCGCCCTTTCCATCGGGCAATGGCTCGCCGTTGAGCTCGTAAAGCAGGACGCCAAAATCTTTGGCCTGTTGGAGCGTGAGCGTAGCCGCATACTTTCCGTCAATTGAATGAAACGTCACATGATCGGCCTCGATCGCCAGTGCCGGCACATCGAGCAAGCCCTTCACCTTGATCGCCTTCCCCGTCATACCCGGCATGACGGCGCTGACGTCTGCCACATGATGCTCCGCCGGAAGTTGCCGGAGGGCCGCATAATCAAGTGAGACCGGCTGCACCACCGCCCCGTCGATTCGCACGACTCCAGAACCCTTCTTGCCCTGCTCAGTGATCGTCTTGATCATCGCCGTCATCGCCTCGTTCACGGGAGTCGGAATGCCCAATTCTCGCCCTTTCTGCACAATGTACCCGTTCAAATAGGCGATCTCGGTCTGCCGTCCCGCTTTCCAATCGTCGTACATCGACGTGTGAATATCCCGGATCTCCTGCGTGGCTTTGACGACCCGCTCCGCCATATCCGCCGGCAACGGCACCTTGACCGCCGCTGAGACCGCGGCGACTTCATCGACGATCTGATGGATCACCCGCAGCATTTCCGGATGATCCAAAGCCTTGGCCACCTTGTCGTCGATCAGCACCGTGATCGGATTGAAGACGCAGTTCCAGCACATCTTCTCCCACTTGCTCCGGCGGATATCTTTCGAGAGATGACAGGGAATACCGGCAGCCGTGAAAAGCTCCTTGATCTTGAGCACGCGCTCGCTCTCATGCCCCATCAATTCGCCGATCGCCACCGCACCCTTTTTATAGTGATCGATCACCCCGGGCTCGGCAATTTTCGAATAGATGAAGGCCACGCCGCCGACGACGCAGTCACGCGAGGTGCGTGCGATGATCCGGTCTTCGGTATCGATGCCGTTCTGCAAGGTCAGGATGACGGTCTTCTCCGTCAACACCGGTTCGATCTGCGCCATGACCTCATCAAGGTCGAACGCCTTCACACCGAGAATAACCAAGTCAGGCTGGGGCAATTCCCTGGGATCCGCCGCGGCCTGCGGATGGACCGTGAACGTCCCGCTCGCACTGCGGATCGTCAACCCGCTCTGCTTCACCGCTGCCAAGGTCTTCGGCCTGAGGAGAAACGACACGTGAGGATTGTTCTTGGCGAGATGCGCGCCGAAAAATCCGCCCACTGACCCGGCACCGACGACTAGAATGTTCTTCATGTTCACTCCCTTATTTACGGACAGCGTACTATAGCAGGCGACCGAACTAGGATAAAATAGTGCGCATGAGTTCCACCCCGCTGCATGAGGCGCAATCCCGCCTCGCATCCGCACAAGCCATCACGATCTTGACCGGGGCCGGTGTCTCCGCCGACAGCGGCGTGCCGACATTTCGCGGAATCGACGGACTATGGCGCAATTTTCGAGCGGAAGAACTAGCGACACCGGACGCGTTTGAGCGAGACCCCAGGCTGGTATGGGAATGGTACAACTGGCGGCGGGAATTAATTGCCACGAAACGACCCAACGACGCTCACGTCGCCATCGCATCATTGGAATCGCGCCGCCTCGATTTCTGGCTCATCACTCAAAATGTAGATGGCCTCCACAGGCAGGCCGGATCCACCCAGCTCTCGGAAATTCACGGCAACATCTGGATGGTCCGTTGCACGGGATGTGGTGCGGCGACAGAGAACCACCAGGTACCGCTACCGCTCCTGCCCCATTGTGGACCGTGCGGAGGGCTCTTGCGTCCTCACATCGTCTGGTTTGGTGAATCCTTACATGAGGACGATCTTGCCCGCTGCGCACAACACCTACAGGCCTGTGATGTGCTGCTCGTAATCGGCACTTCCGGCGTGGTCTATCCGGCAGCCGGGTTTGCCTCGATTGCAAAGGACGCCGGAGCCACGGTCATTGAAGTGAATCTCGACCAGACTCCCCAATCAGACCTGGTAGATATTTCCTTGCGCGGCCGCGCGAAGGAGCTCGTCCCGCTTTTACTACAGGCGGGCAAGTAGCGGTTGAAGTTGCTCAAGAGACCGAATGCGATTAATCCCCGGTGCGATTTCGGCCTCTGACCGGTCGATCAGTACGCTCGTGAGCCCGGCTTTCGTCGCGCCTTCCACGTCTTCCTTCAGACTGTCCCCGACATGGACTGCATCTTCGGGATCGACGGCGTGCTTCTCCAGCGCCAGGTGGAATATTTTAGGAGCGGGCTTCGCCGCCTGGGACAAACTGGAAATCGTGATGGTGTCGAAATACTGCGCAATGCCCAGCCCCCGCAACACGGGAAAGAGTCGCGAATCGAAGTTTGAGATAATCCCCAGCTCCAATCCCTGTGCCTTGAGCTGACGCAGCACCGCTTCCGTCTCAGGGTAGAGCTTCCACGTTTTCGGATCCTCGAAGACCTGAAAGACTTCTTCGAAGAATTCGTCGAATCCCTCAAACATCCCCACCCGATAGAACACATTATGGACGATATCAAACCACCAGAGCCGCTCGCTTTGCTTGAGGGCTGCCGGCTCTGTCAGCGCAAACACAGGAGGCGACGCGTCCTTGAACGCCCGGCTAAAGGCTTGGGTGATAGACACGAGCGATGTCGGTGTCTGCCGAAACCCGTGACGTACGGCGTACTCCAAATAGATCTCGGCGACCGATCCGTTGATGCGAAATAAGGTCTGGGCTGCGTCGAAAAAAATGACTTGGTACGAGGCCATCACAACCGTCCCCTCTCAGTCCCACCATGTGTCAGAAAACGTGCCGGATTGTAAGGCGCTGATAACGTAGAGTCAAAACGAGACAGGATCCCCCGTTTTCTTGACAAAGAATACCCCCCCTGCTAGCTTCGTAATACTTCAATACAATTGGAGAGTTAGGTGTCATCTTCTATTTTCATCGTCGATAGCAGTCCGGCCGTCAGGCGTATGGTTGAGCAAATCTCGACCCCTGAAGGATTTGACGTCGTCGGATTTCAAGATGGTCCCGCAGCCCTCGAAGCGGCCCGGCGCATCAGTCCCGCGTTGATTATTGCCGACTACCACCTCGACAACATCACCTTCTCCGGTTTCTGCAAAGAAGTGAACAAACTCGACAACTTGAGCGAGACCTACCTGATCTCGCTGGTCAATCCAGCCGATCGCCCGGATGAAAGTCTCCTTCGCACACTCGGCGTGAAAGCCTTCTTGAATAAGCCGTTTCAATCAGAAGACCTTCTCGACGTCATCAAGACCCTGCAGCAGAAAGCGCAACCGCAGCAGAATGGCAATCGCCTCAAGCGTCGCGTCTGGCCGCCGGACTCCACATCAACCGATACAGACGATGACAACGCGGTGATGGACCAATTGGACGTCACCGATGAGCAGGAGGATCTCACCATGGACCAGCCGCCGGAATCTACGACCGCCACGAAAGCCGCGCCAGCCGCCGCCGGCCCTGAAGAGGCCATGAAAGGTCTTTTCGGACAGCTGTTGGAGTCCATGACCGAACGGACGGAAAAGCGGATCGCCGATTTGCTCCCGCAAGCGATTGAAAAAGAACTCACGGCCCGTATTCACTCGGCCGTGAAAAAGGAACTGGACGGACAACTGGGGGAAATTCTCTCACAGGAGCAGCTGACGACGATCGTCCACCCCCTGTTGATGCAGGAGCTTCCTTCGTTCATCAAGCAGGAAATGGCTGCCAGCGAAGTCCTGATCCGTCAGGCCGTGTCCGATATCGCCACTCCCGTGATCAAAGACGTGCTGGACCAATCAGTCCGCGAACTGGCCGAAGCCAGCGTACGCAAACAACTCCCTGAGGTAGTACGGGAACACCTGGGATCAATCGATCTGCTGGTCAAAGAAGAAATCAGGCAGGCGACTCTCAAACATGCCCCGCTCATCGCCGACGATATTGTCCGAGCGACCGCGGAGCAGACCGTCGAACAGGCAGTGCAACGAATCGTTCCTGAACTCGCAGAACAACACATTAAGGCCGAACTCACCCGCCTTACGGCAGCGGAGTAGGCCCCAGGCCTACCCCGCCTTAGCTCTTCTTTCCGGTCCGCTTCCCCTTTTGGCGTGCTTTCACGAGCGCTTTCACACGCGTGACATTCTTGCGGTGCTTCTTGCGGGTCTTCCGATCTTTCTCGCGTCCTCGCGGCATGATGACTCCCTCTAATGCTGAAAATGAATCGTTGGCTGCGGGCGATTGTATAACACAAGCCAGGCGCAGCCACAAGCTAAGCGACCGACCGTTCCCCGCCATCGGCAGACATGCTAAGATGCGCGCTCATTTTTTCACGAAGGACGGGCCATGGCCTCACAACTCGATAAGACCTATGAACCCAAAGCCGTCGAAGACCGCTGGCACCAGGAATGGATCCGTCGCGGCTACTTCCAGGCCTCGCCGCAAAACCCCGGGGCACCCTATTGCATTGTTATTCCTCCGCCGAACGTGACCGGTTCACTGCACGTCGGCCATGCGCTCAACCATTCCTTACAAGACATCTTAATTCGTTGGCGGCGGATGCAAGGTCGGAACACCCTTTGGCTGCCCGGCACCGATCACGCCGGTATCGCCACACAGAACGTCGTCGAAAAACAGCTGATGGCCGAAGGAGCCTCGCGAGAGTCGCTGGGTCGCGAGCGGTTTGTCGAACGCGTCTGGCAATGGAAAGCCACGTCCGGGAATCAGATCGTCAGCCAGCAAAAGCAGCTCGGCGAATCCTGCGACTGGGATCGTCTGCGGTTCACCATGGACGAAGGATTGTCGAAGGCGGTTCTGGAGGTCTTCGTCCGGCTGTACGAAGACAAGCTGATCTATCGGGGCGAGCGGTTGATCAACTGGTGTCCCCGCTGCCTGACGGCACTCTCCGACATTGAAGTAGAACACGAGGATATCAAGGGCAAGCTCTACTCCATCGAATATGCGTTGGCTGAAAATCCCGACATCCGTCTGACGGTTGCCACCACGCGACCGGAAACGTTGCTCGGCGATACGGCCGTGGCCGTCCATCCGGAAGATCCGCGCTATAACCACTTAATCGGCAAACAGATCCGGCTGCCGCTCACCACGCGCACCATCCCTATTGTCGGCGATCCGATCCTCGTCGATCGCGAGTTCGGAACCGGCGCGGTCAAGATTACCCCGGCGCATGACTTTAACGACTACGAAGCCGGAGAGCGCCATCAGCTGCCACGGCTCGCTATTCTGGATCATCAAGCGCTGCTCGATCCCGCCGGCATGCGGAAAGCCGGAGCCGAACCTGCCGTGATCGAAATGCTGCAGGGGCTTCCCGTGATCAAAGCCCGGCCGAAAGTGGAAGCGGTCCTCCGCGAGCGCGGCATCCTTGCTAAAGTCGACGACCACAAGATGGCCGTGGGAAAATGCTATCGCTGCAAAACCGTCGTCGAGCCCTACCTGTCGCCCCAGTGGTTCGTCGACATTAAGCCGCTTGCAGAGCCGGCCATCAAAGCCGTGGAAGACGGACGCATCCGTATCATCCCCGAAGGCTGGACCAACAACTATCTCGGTTGGATGCGTGACATTAAAGATTGGTGTATCTCCCGGCAAATCTGGTGGGGCCATCAAATCCCCGCCTGGTACTGTCTGGCCTGTAACTCCAAGCACATCGTCACGACGACTCATACCTCGCCTTCCGGAACCCCTGTCACCAGGACGACTATTCTGCAGGGCGCGACACCGATCGTCGGGAAATCTGCCCCAAGCACCTGCCCCACATGCACAGGACAGGAGTTTCTACGCGACCCCGATGTTCTTGACACCTGGTTCTCCTCCGGCCTCTGGCCGTTCTCCACGCTTGGATGGCCGGAACAGACTCCGGATCTCAAGGCCTACTATCCGACGGCCACCCTGGTGACCGGTCTGGATATTCTGTTCTTTTGGGTTGCGCGCATGATCATGCTGGGCTTGAAGTTCATGGGCGATGTCCCGTTCCGCGACGTCTACATCCATGCCCTCGTCCGCGACGCCGAAGGACAGAAGATGAGCAAGTCCAAAGGCAATGTGATCGATCCATTGCACGTCATGGAGCAGTTCGGTACGGACGCCTTGCGCTTCACCCTCGCCTCCATGGCCTCTCCCGGTCGCGACATCAAGCTGGCGGAAGAACGCATCGAAGGCTATCGCAACTTCGCCAACAAGATTTGGAATGCCGCTCGTTTTGCCCACATGTATCTCGACGGAGCGAAGGAGGCCCGACCGCCGAAAAATCGCTCCTTTCCCGACCGATGGATTCTCACCCGTTTGAACGACACCATCCGTGTCGTTGACCAGGAACTGGAGGCCTATCGATTCGATCGAGCCGCCAGTGCGCTCTATCAATTCTTCTGGCACGAATACTGTGACTGGTATCTCGAGCTGATCAAGCCGGTCCTCCAGGACCCCACGCACCCTGAAGGCCCTTCCACCCGTCACACGTTGTCGGAAACGCTGGAAGTCTGGCTGCGACTCTTGCATCCCTTTATGCCGTTCCTCTCGGAGGAGATCTGGCAAACATTGCCACACCAGGGCGAGACGATTGTGCTGCAGGCCTACCCGACGCCGCGGGATGAGTGGCATGATGACGCAGCCGATGAGGCCTTCCATCTCCTCGAACGCAGCATCGGCTTGCTGCGGACCGCACGCGTCTTGCTCAACTATCCGCCCGGCAAGCCAATCAATTTCTTTGTGATGCATGATGACCGGGAGACCGTCTCCAAGCTGCAGACACTGAAGACCGACCTCGCCCATCTCGGAAAAGGATCGTTGACACTGACACCCAACACCGAATGGCCGACGACCCAGATTCTTCGGCTCGTGACCGAAGGGCTGACCGTAGGGATTACCGTCGAGGGCGACGTCGATCTCAAGAAAGCGCTCGATCGACTCCTCAAGCAGATCGCCGAAGCCGAGAAAGAAGGGCAGCGAATCGAGGGCAAGCTGAAGAGCGCGGACTTCGTGGCCAATGCCCCGCCCGCGGTCATTACGGAGCATCAAGAGCGGGTGCGCAGCCTCACCCGTGATCGCGCCATGCTGATGAGCAGCGAACAACAACTCCGTGCCATGCTGGGAGCCTGATCGATGATCCAACTTCCCGCCGCCGATATCCGCCGGTCCGTGCGCGCCGGACTCGAAGAAGACCTCGGAGAAGGCGACCTCACCACCACGGCCCTGTTCTCCAAACCGGTCCCGGCTCAGGCCTCGATCATCGCCCAGCAACCGATGGTGGTGGCCGGACTCGCGGCGGCCGTACAGACCTTCCTGATGGTCGACCCTTCGCTCCGGCTCACGACGCATTCCCATGACGGCGACCGCATCCCCACCGGCGCGGCGCTCCTCGACATTGAAGGGGACGGCCGTTCGATTCTCCAGGCGGAACGGGTCGCGTTGAACTTTCTCCAACATCTGTCTGGAATCGCGACGCTCACAAACACGTTCTGCCACGCCGTCCGCCACACCCCCGCTCGAATTCTCGATACCCGGAAAACTCTGCCAGGCTGGAGATCATTACAGAAATGGGCGGTCGCATTAGGGGGCGGCACCAACCATCGTTTCTCGCTCGGCGATGGCCTGCTGATTAAAGACAACCATCTCGCATTGCTCCAGAAAGGCACACAAGGTGTCCGTACAGCCTGCCGACTGGCCCAACGGGACGCCGCCCGCACGGTCCCGCTGATCGTAGAGGTGGAATCGTTGGCGGAGGTTCGCCAAGCCGTCGCCGGAAAAGCCGACATCATTCTCCTCGACAATATGACCCCGGCGATGGTCAAACAAGCTGTTGCCCTGATCCGGCGGCGGGCCATCGTGGAAGTGTCCGGCGGCATTACGCTCAAGAACGTGCGGGCCATGGCGCAGGCCGGCGCGGATCGCATTTCGATCGGCGCCCTCACACATTCGGCCCCTGCCGCCAACATGAGTCTGGAACTGACGCCGGTCCGCCGTCCACGGCGGCGGCGGAAATAAGCCGTGTCCGCCTCCTCTTCTCCTCTCACACTCGACGACATTCGCAGCACTCTTGCGACCAAACGATTGGGCCAGCAGCTGCACATTCACCAAACCCTAGCCTCGACAAATTCAGAGGCCATGTCGCTCGCACAGGATGGCGCGAAGGACGGCACCGTCGTGATTGCAGAGGCTCAATCGGCCGGACGGGGCCGTCATGCGCGAACATGGTTCTCCCCGCCGGGATTGAACCTCTCCTGTTCGATCATCGTCCGCGGTCTGGGCCGAGGACTTTCCCTGGCGGACTGGCTCTCATGGGTTCCCTTGACGACGGCACTGGCGGTGGCCGAGGCCGTGCAAACCGTCGCCGCCACATCAGTCGCGCTGAAATGGCCGAACGACCTCCTCTTGGACGAACGGAAAGTCGGCGGTATTCTCTGTGAAAGCTCGCTGGCTATCCCAGACAACCCCATCGTGGTCATCGGAATCGGACTGAACGTGAATGTCCCGGGCGAGATGTTTCCCGACGAATTGCGCCCGATCGCGACGTCACTGCTCGAATCCTCACACCGGCTCATTGACCGGAACAGGCTGCTTGCGCAGCTCCTCCTGGACTTGGAACAGAGCCTCGATGAGTTGCGTGACCATGGCCCATCCCGGTTACTGCAGGCCTACACACGTCGTTGCGCGACCCTCGGCCGACAGGTTCGTGTGGTCCTTGGGGCCAATGAAGAACTCCTCGGAACCGCCGTCGCCATCACCGCCGACGGGACATTGCAAGTTAAACCCTCCGCAACCGCTGCTGGTATGGACAAGGCTCTCGTCGAGGTCCGGGCGGGCGATGTGATTCACGTCCGAAGCTAGCGAAACCGCCAAGACACGAAGTACAATAGGCAGCATGTTACTCGTCATCGATATCGGCAATACCAACGTCGTGTGGGGCATCTTTGAAGGCTCGACGCTGGTGGCCCATTGGCGGTTGGCGACGGATCCGAAGACCACGGCTGATGAGTATGGGGTGCTCTGCCTAAACCTCCTGGCCCGAAGCGGACGCACTCCTCAACAGGTCACAGACGCCATCATCTCCAGTGTCGTGCCGGCCCTCACCGGCACCTTTGACGCCATGGTCGAAACCTACTTTCACCGCACGCCTCTGGTGGTGTCGTCGGAGATGGATGTCGGCCTCACGCTCAAGTATGCCAACCCCAAAGAAATCGGCAGCGACCGCATCGTGAATGCCGCCGCGGCCTATCATAAGTACAAAACCGACCTCATCATCGTAGATTTCGGCACAGCCACGACCTTCTGCGCCGTCACTCAGACCGGGGAATATCTCGGCGGGGTCATCGCCCCGGGTGTCGGCATCTCGGCTGAGGCACTCTTTGCCCGGGCCGCCAAGCTCAGCAAGGTCGAACTCGCCCGTCCCAAAGCCGTCATCGGCACCGATACCGCCAGCAGCATTCAGGCCGGTCTGCTCTTCGGATATGCCGGACTCGTCGATGCGCTCGTCCGGCGTATGGAACAGGAACTCGGGCGGACATGCCTGGTCATCGCAACGGGAGGTCTGGCCTCGGTCATCGCTCCGGAGACGACCTCCATTAAACGCATCGAGCCGTTGCTGACCCTTGAAGGCCTGGAACTCCTCTACCGCCGGGCTCGCGGAACCTCATCCTCAACGTGGGCCTAGCCGTCACGGTATCCCCATCATTTTTCTCAGAAATTTCTTTCCTCCCCTGTTGACTTCCACTTCCTTATGGATATCTGCACCCCTGTAGAGGAAGAATAATGAGCGACGATCAAGACAACACCAATACAATTGACAACTTAGAGAACGGAAGCACCACCGATCCAGGTCAGGACGGCGGGATGCAGGCCGTCCTTGCCGCCAAAGAAGACGAGTGTAAAGCGCTGAACGAAAAGTACCTGCGCCTCGCGGCCGAGTTCGAGAACTATAAGCGCCTGGCCCAACGAGACCAGCGTGAGCAGATCAAGTTCGGAAACGAACAGCTCTTGAAAGAACTCCTCCCGGTCGTCGACAACATGGAACGAGCCATTAAGGCGGCCCATGACAAGGGAAGCAGTGCGGCCTTAGTCCAGGGTGTGGATCTCACCTTAAAACAGTTGACCGGCGCCCTTGGCAAATTCGGCGTACAAGCCGTTGAGAGCGTGGGGAAGCCGTTTGACCCGGGATCCCATCAGGCCGTCTCTCAAGTGCCATCGGACCAGGTTCCCAGCGATCACGTCCTCGACGAATTTCAAAAAGGCTATCGTCTGCACGACAGAATTCTCCGCGCAGCGATGGTCAGTGTGTCATCTGGTCCGGCAGAGGCCGATAGTTAGCCTCCGGGAACGAACAAACCATCGGGTTTATTTAGACGCAGATATCGGGAAGGAAGGAGTTTACTCATGGGCAAAGTTATCGGCATCGACCTCGGCACCACCAACTCATGCGTCGCGATTATGAGCGGCGGCGATCCAGTCGTCATCGCCAACGCAGAAGGCGCACGTACCACCCCGTCCATCGTCGGCATCACCGAGAAGGCGGAGCGGCTCGTCGGCCAGATCGCCAAGCGCCAGGCCATCACCAACCCGGAAAATACGATTTTCTCCGTCAAGCGCCTCATGGGCCGCAAGTTCAAGAGCCGCGAAGTCCAGGAAGCGATGAAGCGGCTCCCCTACAAAGTCGTGGAAGCCGATAACGGCGACGCGCATGTCGTCATCCGCGGCAAATCCTACAGCCCGCCGGAAGTCTCCGCGATGATTTTGCAGAAGATGCGGCAGACGGCGGAAGACTATCTTGGAGAAAAGGTCACGGAAGCGGTCGTAACCGTCCCGGCCTATTTCGACGACAGCCAGCGCCAGGCGACCAAGGATGCGGGTCAGATCGCGGGGCTGAACGTCTTGCGTATCATCAACGAACCGACGGCCGCATCGTTGGCCTATGGCCTCGATAAAAAGAAAGACGAGCGGATCGCCGTCTACGATCTCGGCGGCGGAACCTTCGACGTCTCCGTCCTCGAAATTGGCGAAGGCGTCTTCGAAGTCAAGTCCACCAACGGCGATACCTATCTCGGCGGCGACGACTTCGATCAGCGCGTCATGGATTGGCTCGTCGACGAATTCAAGAAAGATCAGGGCATCGACCTCAAGAAAGACCGGATGGCCTTGCAGCGGCTGAAGGAAGCCGCCGAGCGCGCCAAGATCGAGCTATCGTCTTCACCGGAGACGGAAATCAATCTGCCGTTCATCACGGCCGATGCCAGCGGCCCCAAGCACATGGTCATCAAGTTGACCCGGGCGAAACTGGAGCAGCTGGTCGACGACCTGATCCAGCGCACCATCGAACCCTGCCGCAAGGCTTTATCCGATGCCGGCGTCTCCGCCAAGGATATTCAGGAAGTCGTGCTGGTCGGCGGGATGACCCGCATGCCGAAGGTCATACAAGTTGTGAAGGAGTTCTTCGGAAAGGAACCCCATCGCGGCGTGAATCCTGACGAAGTCGTCGCCATCGGCGCCGGCGTCCAGGGTGGCGTGCTCAAGGGTGAAGTGAAGGATGTCCTGTTGCTGGACGTCACCCCACTCTCCCTGGGCATTGAAACATTGGGCGGCGTCTTCACGAAGCTCATTGAACGCAACACCACTGTCCCGACCAAGAAGAGCCAGGTCTTCTCGACCGCGGCCGACAACCAGACCGCCGTCACCATTCGCGTCTTCCAAGGCGAACGGGAAATGGCGAACGATAACAAACTGCTCGGCCAGTTCGACCTGGTCGGTATTCCGCCCGCACCACGCGGAATGCCGCAAGTCGAGGTGACCTTCGATATCGATGCGAACGGCATCGTGCACGTCTCGGCGAAGGATCTGGCGACGCAGAAAGAGCAGTCGATCAAGATCACGGCTTCCAGCGGCCTCAGCAAGGAAGAAGTCGAAAAGCTCGTCAAGGACGCTGCCTCCCATACCGAAGACGACAAGAAGCGGCGCAAGCTGGCCGAAGCCAAGAACCAGGCCGATAACCTGATCTATCAGACCGAGAAAAATCTGACAGAGTACGGCGACAAGGTCGATGCGGAAGAAAAGACCAAGATTCAGGATGCCGTGGCGGCGCTGAAGACGGCCCTCGAAGGGACCGAACCGGACGCCATCGAATCAGCCACCCAGACCCTCATGACCGCCTCGCATAAGCTGGCGGAAGAGATGTATAAGAAAGCCGCAGCGACCGCCGCACCGGGATCGGGAGCCGATGCGTCAGCCTCGGCTGAGACCAAGACCGATGAAAAAGTCGTGGATGCGGAATTCGAAGAAGTAGACAAAGAGAAGAAGTAGTTTACAATAACGTCAGAAGTGACCGAGTTTCCTCACGGAGGGAACTCGGTCTTTCTCTGCTTTTCACCCGGTACGAACTCCTGTGTCAAAACGCGACTATTACGACATTCTCGGTGTTGAGAAAACCTCTTCCGACGAAGAGCTGAAGAAGGCCTATCGCAAGATGGCTCGTCAGCACCACCCCGACCTGCACCCGGGCGACGCCCAGAAGAAAGACGCCGAAGCCAAATTTAAAGAAATCAACGAAGCCTACGAAACGCTGAGCGACCAGGAAAAGCGCAAACGCTACGACATGTTCGGACATGCCGGCGGCCAGCAGGGACAGGGCTTCGACGGGTTCAACGCAGGCGGCGGATTCGGCGACGTCTTCAACGACATTTTCGAAGACTTCTTCGGCGGCCAACGCGGCGGCGGTCGCGCTGAGCGCGGGAACGACCTGCAATACAACCTCGAGCTCACCTTCGAGGAAGCCGTCTACGGAAAAGAAGCCAAGCTCAAGATTCCGCGTTGGGAGACCTGCGGCGAGTGCAAAGGGACCGGCGCAAAATCGGCGGCCTCCATCAAGACCTGCCCCAGCTGCAAAGGGGCCGGCCAGCTCCGCTTCCAGCAGGGATTCTTCAGCGTCAGCCGCCCCTGCGGCCAGTGCGAGGGAGCCGGACAAATTATCACAGAGCCTTGCGGGACCTGCCAAGGCCGCCAGCGAGTCTATCGGGAACGCACAATCGCCGTTCACATTCCCGCCGGGATTGAAACCGGCATGCGTTTACGCCTCACCAATGAGGGCGAGCATGGCGCAAACAGCGGCCCCCCTGGCGATCTCTATGTCGCCGTCACCGTCAAGCCCCATCCGGTCTTCCAGCGCAAAGGCGTCGATATTCTCTGTGATGTACCGATCAACTTCATCACGGCCACGCTCGGTGGAAAGATCGAAGTCCCGACACTGAAGGGCAATACCGTCATCAAGATTCCAGCCGGCACACAATACGACAAAGTGATGCGCCTCAAAGGACTCGGAATCCCCAGCCTCAAGGGTGGGCAAACCGGGGACCAGCTCTACGCCATCAAAGTCCAAATTCCCACGAAGCTCACGGCTCGACAGAAAGAACTGCTGACCGAGTTTGCCAAAGAGAGCGGCATGGTCATGGAAGCCGACGGCGACGGCTTCTTCGATAAGATGAAGACCTTCTTCGAATAGCGCCGACGCACTCGGTTCGTTCGACCGATTGAGCTCTCCATGCCTGTGTTTTTTCTTCCCCCCGACGCCATCACGACGCCCACTATTACCGTGCCCCCGTCGCTCCAGACGCATTTGCGGGACAGCCTTCGGCTGGAGCTCGGCGAACAGATCTGGGTCTGCGACGGACAGGGCACTCGCTACCTGATGGAACTCACGCGCGTCACCAAGCAAGAGCTGACCGGACACATTCTCAGCACCAGCCAGGAACCGGTACGTACCGCTCCCCGCCTGCGCCTTGCCCAAGCGCTGCTCAAGGGTGAAAAGATGGATTGGGTGATTCAGAAAGCCACGGAGCTGGGTGTGAGTGAAATCATCCCGCTCCAGAGCCGGCACACCATCGTGCTACTCAGGCCCGAGCGCCTCGACGCGCAGCTTGCCCGCTGGCAACGCATCGCGCTGGAAGCCGCCCAACAATCTGAACAGTGGCACCTGCCTGTCATCGCCCAACCCCAGACTCTGACGGCATGCCTGGCTAGCCACTCTGCTCCGGCACTCTCGCTCATCCTGACCGAGCGGCGGGAAGGACAGAGCTTACACAGTGTCGACCTTCCAGAAGGCGACAACGAGTCTGTCTTGATACTGATCGGACCGGAAGGGGGATGGTCGAAAGATGAGGTGACGCAGGCTGAACAGGCCGGCTCCACACTGATGACGCTCGGACCACACATTCTGCGGGCCGAGACCGCTGCCATTGTTACCGTAGGGATTCTACAGAGCCGCGTGGGAGCCCTGGGTTAGCAGCGGGCCTTACTGACCCGGCCTGCAGATGCACCACCGTCCCGTTCTCCCCGCTCGCCCAACCGTGGGAAGCATCGGAAAAGGTCAGACCAAACAACGAGACCGGCGCAATGGGCGTGCCGTCACTCCACGAATAACCCGCGTCCGTTGTGCGATACATCATGCCCCGCTCGCCGACAATCCATCCGTCTTGAGGACTGGTGAAGCGGACCTTTAGCAGATCAATCACCTTGGTGCAGGTCTTCCCGCAAGGCAACGTGCGATCCACCCACTTGGCGCCGCCGTCGTTCGTTTGAAAAAGCGCGCCGGCATTGCCGACCGCCCACCCGGTCGATTCGTCGGTAAAGAAGACATCGAAGAGTGTCACCGCCCCCTGCGAGACCTGCGGCACCCAGGTACGGCCACCGTCGCGGGTCGCTAAGACGGTACCGAGCGCACCCACCGCCGTCCCTCGTTGGGCATCGAGAAACTGCACGGCGTACAGCGCCGCACTCGTCCCACTCGCCTGTTCAACCCAGTGGGCGCCGCCATCGGTCGTATGGAGAATCGTGCCCCCGCCGCCAACCACCCATCCGTGGGTCGCCGTAGGAAAATGAACCCCGTACAGCGGTTGCTGTGTTTCCAGCGGACGCCCAGTCCAGGTCTCTCCCCCGTTAACCGACTGCCTGAGCGTTCCAACCGCTCCGGTGACCCATCCGGTTTTCTGATCGATAAAGTAGAGACTCGTCAGCAACACCGACGTCCCGCTTACCTGCTTCTTCCATTTCTTCCCGCCGTCAGTCGTGCTGAACAGCGCGCCGCCGGACCCGACCGCCCAACCGAGCTTGGCATCCTTGAACTGCACAGCCATCAGCGTCATTGGCGTGTTGGTCTTCTGGAGAGTCGCAAGCACGGAAGGCTCCGCACTCAGGGCTAATCCCGGCATGAACAGAACAACCGACATGCAGACACAAAGGACGGTCCTCATCACACCTCGGTAACTTCCCACAACCATTCCCCTGTTCTCCATTTATTGGTTCGTGCTGGCATCGGGGCGGTTATTCTCCCAATAGCCTTTGTCGGGCAGCCCCTTCGCCTCGATCGTAAACGGCCCTGCCTCAGCAGTCACCCATTGTTTTGGAGCGCAGCACGTGCCGTCAGGCAAGAGATCCCAGGACCCTCTCCGTACGACCAAGGGTCCAGTCGAAAGGTCATCGTAAAAGGCGCCGCGTTTGCCAATTCCATACAAATTTCGATGGGGCACCATGACGACAATCTCCGTATCCGTCCAGGATTGGACCAGGGCTGCCGCGCCATTGAACAGCACTTCCGTCCGCGACACATTGGACACGACCGTGTCCCCGGATTCCACCTCATTGATTTCTATGTCCAATCGGCGCTTGTAGGCCTTCTGACTCAAACGCAGATCCGTATGCTCCGCGGTCTTGAGAAAGTTGCCAAACCCTCTCCCCTTGATCGTCACCAGCGCATCAAGGCCGGCTGACTTCGGAGTATAGGATTCGACCACCGGCGTCACCAGTGTAAACATACCCGCGTCCGTGACCAGTTCCCCTCGTTCCAGACAGCATGTGCCGTCCGCTTTCGGCTTGTTGGCACTGCGGTAAATCCGCACGAGACCGCTCTTTGCGCTGAACGGAACCCAGACGTCGATCCGGTCATTATTCCACCGGTAAATCACCGCCGGCACTCCGCCGATTTCAACTCGGTTGTCGCCCTTATTGAAGTCCCTAAAGTTGTAAGGCGTCTCGCCACTTTCCGAATAAAAGCCGAAATGCTCTCCGTTGATCCTCAGCAAAGTCCCGATCGGAGCACTGGCCGGAGAAATCGCGACTGCCTTTGGGGTATGCACCGTAAAATTTCCCAGGGTCCGCTGGCGGCCCTTCTGCTTCAACACCATTGGTCCCGACTCCGCATCGATCGGGACATGGGCCACAATGACATCGTCCTTCCATTGAGCGATCGTCGCAGGATGGTTCCCGATCATAAGCACATCATCCGCGCCCTTGGCTCCGAACCCTTGGCTGAACAGTACCACTTTAGTTCCGACCGGACCTTCCAGTGGATCAACATTCACACTGGGCACCAGAGCGAGCGGCAATGCGTTGCTCGTGAGATACTCCACCGGAGCGCAGCAAGACCCGTCCACCTGAGGATCGGACGACGCCAGCCGCACCACGACGTCTCCGGATGCGGCATTCGCCGGAATCTCGACTTCAATCTTATCGTCCTTCCATCGTCGGGGACGCACCACCACGCCACCGATCACCACTTCGTTCACACCGAACATTGTATTCGGATCACGCCCGCCGGCAGTCACCCCGAAATGCTCACCGGTAATGGTCACCATAGTCCCGCGCTCTGCCTCGGTGGGGGTGATGGACGCAATGCGCGGCGTTACGACGGTGAAGGTCCCGGCGGAGAGTTTCTTCTTCCCGATCATCATCTCGACCGGACCGGTCGTCGCCTTGAACGGCACCTTCACCTCGACTAGGTCGGACTCCCAGCGCTGAATCAGCGCCGGCACTCCGGCAAACGTGACTTTATTGAACTGGACGGATTTGAACGCGCCCAGCCCCTTGCCGCTCACGACCACGGTCGCGCCGGGGGTTGCAGTTCGCGGGGAAATCTCAATCGGGGCCTGCCCGGCAAAAGAAGACATAGGAAGCGACACCGCAAGAATGGTCAGTGCAAAACAAACTCGTCGAAATGTCATGACAGCTCTCCTCATGGCCTACGCAATAATTGCCCGCGCATCAGGTCATCGCCGACTCGGCATGTTTCGAAGGAACCTCCCTGCACGTGGCACGAGAACCCCACGCACCGGAGTCAGGAGGGAGCCACCGGGGTACAACGTGAAGCGAGGGACGAGAGGACTATAGCAAGCGATTTTTTCGAGTGTCAAGGCAGGGATGGGCTACGCCGTCACCTGCACGATCAATTCGATTTCGATTGGGGCTTGGCGGGGGAGTTCGGCGGCGCCGACAGCCACGCGGGCGTGCTTGCCGGCTTCGCCGAAGATTTGCACAAGGAGATCGGAGGCCCCGTTGAGGACCTGGGGTTGATCGGTAAAGCCTGGAGCTGAGGCGATGTGCCCGACCATCTTCACGATGCGTTTCACCTTATCGAGAGAGCCTACTTCACTGCGCACGATCGCCAATGCATTCAATGCCGCGACCTTCGCCGCTTCCATCCCCTGCTCGATCGTGATGCCCTGCCCGAGCTTGCCAGTACAGATGAGTTGCCCATCGCGCGACGGCAACACACCGGAGAGAAACAGGAGATCGCCGGCACGCACGACCGGCACATAGTTCGCCACGGGTTTGGGAGCCATGGGCAACTCAATATGGAGCGCTTTCAGCTTGGCATCAAATGACATGATCGACATCCTTCTCTTGCTTATCCTGCGCGAAGGGCTTCAAAGAAACTCTCTCCGTCAGGTAACCGCTCTGCCTGCAACGCTTCGACGATGGTTTGGCCAAGATCGGCGGCTGAGGCTCGCACACCCAGACTCACGCCTTGAGACAACTTCGGGCCGGTCACCAACAGAGGCACATATTCCCTTGTGGGCACCTTGGCCGGCCTGGTGAGATCCCGCCCATGATCGCCGGTGATCACCACGACATCGCCCACGCGCAACTTCTCAAACAAATCCGGCAACCGGCGGTCGAAATCTTCCAGCGCCGTTGCCGCCGTCGCCGGCTCATCCGTCAGCAAATCGAGGCTCGCGTAAAGCAGCCCGCGCGGCATCTTGGCGATCAGTTTAGTGGTTTCTTCGAGAGCCGCCATCGCGGTGACGGCGGGAAATGCCCGCGTCAATCCGCGTCCTGCAAAGAGGTCGTGCACCTTGCCGATGCCCATGACAATCTGGCCCGAGCGGTTCAGCACATCCAGCATGCTCACGGCCGGCGGCTCAGCGACATAATCTTTGCGGCCGCCACTGAGTTGAAACGCGCCGGCTTCACCCGAGAAGGAATGGGCAACGATTCGCTGCGGTCCCAACACCCCTTTGAAGGCTTTACGAATATCCCGACAGCACAGGTAGAAGTCCGCGGCCGGCATGGCCGAGGTATGCATCGCCACATGGCAGGTCCACCCCCCGTCGGTCCAGACGATGGGCGCGCCGCTGGAGAGATGCTCCGCGCCATATTCATCGATAAGCGATTGGGCATAGCCGAGACGATTGCCGATAACTTTCCGTCCAAAGCTTTGCTCGAGTTGTTGAATGACATCGAACGGAAAGGCCGAGCGGAAGGGAGAGGCTGAGCGCGCTTGGATCACCCCGCCGGTTTCCCAGTAACCGACAACCGAATCGGCCCCCTGCGAAACGAAGCCCATCTTCCCGAACGAGCCATTCGGTTGCGCCATGGCTCGCACACCGGGGATCTTCGCAAGATGACCGAACCCCAGTGTTTCCAGATTCGGGAGACTCAGCCCGCCGACCGCCTCCGCCACATGAACGACCGTATTGGCGTCAGCATCGCCATAGTCCGCCGCATCGGGCAATGCCCCGACTCCAAACCCGTCGATGACCAGGAGGATGACTCGATTTATCATGTGCGCACTATAGCAAAAAGGACCGGAAGGACAAAGCTCATTCCATGTGTCGCTATGGAGACGAGTGAGGAGGGCCCCGCTACGCAGCCTGATCGAGAAGCAGATAGCGCCGGATATGTTTGCGCGCGGCCTGGCTGATGATCCGGAACTCCAGTCCGAATTCGTGGCGTGTCACCCACCGGACCCTGGCCAGATCGACCACGACCGAATCAGATGCTCCCGGAATGGTCAGAGAAGCCGAAGCATATCCTTCCTGTGGCACACTCACGTCACTTTCAATGGCACAGCCTTCTTCAGAAAGATTGTAGATGACACCAACCCCAGCCTCATCCTCGACGACAAAGGAGACTGGGCAATTCACTTGGAATCTCGGCTGACGGCGCAATTCCGGCATGGTACTCCTCCTATCGATTCCCCTGCACCTTCCACTCCTCTAGAATCTTCAAACTCGCACTCGTGCCGATTCGATCGGCCCCGGCTTCGAGCATCGCCAGCGTCGTCTTCCAGTCTCTGATCCCGCCGGAGGCTTTGACCTTCGCCTTTCCGGCCACCGTCTGCTTCATCAACCGGACATCTTCTACCGTAGCCCCGGCAGTCGAAAATCCCGTCGAGGTCTTCACATAATCGGCCCCGGCTTCGACCACCAGATGACAGGCGGTAATCTTCTCCTGCTGTGTCAGCAGGCAGGTCTCCAGAATCACTTTATGTTCGGCCGGCGGGGTGGCCTTCACCACTTCCGCAATATCCTGCCGGACATAGGCGTGATCGCCGGACTTCAGGCGGCTGACGTTGATCACCATATCCAAAATCCGCGCACCCCGAGCGACGGCTTCCGTCGCCTCCGCCACCTTCGACTTCGTGGTATGGCCCCCGAGCGGAAAGCCGATCGGAATGCCGACCCGCACGGCTGATCCTGCCGTGGCAGCCACTGCTTCATCGACGTAACAAGGCGGCACAAAGATGACGACGAAGCCCAGGTCCTTGGCCTCCTGACAAAGCCGCAACACATCGGCCTTGGTTGCTTCAGGACGCAAAACCGTATGATCGAGTAACGCGGGCAGATTCCATTGAGTCATGACAGCGGACACTCCTTCTACATTCGGCCGCGATGGGCGCGGGAGAAAAACTGCTTTTGATATTTGTCGACGGCCTTATTATGTTCCGTCAGCGTGGCGGAAAACTGATGCGTCCCGTCATTCTTCGACACAAAGTACAGGTACGGCGAAACCGCTGGAAACAGCGTAGCCCTGATCGCCTGCGCTCCCGGGCTGGCGATCGGCCCCGGCGGCAGACCGGCCCACCGATAGGTGTTGTAGGGGCTGGGGTGCGAGAGATCCTTCTTATGGAGATTGCCGTCGAAATCCGGCAATCCGTAAATCACGGTGGGGTCGCTCTGGAGGGGAATCTTCCTGTGCAACCGGTTGTGGAACACCGACGAGATTTGCGGCCGTTCCTCCCCCGATCCCGTTTCCTTTTCTATGACCGATGCCAGCGTCAGCACCTGATGGAGCGTGAGATGAATATCCTTTGCCCGAGCCTGCCATTCCGGAGTGACCACTTGATTGAGCTGCTCCACCATCGTCCGGATAACCTCCTTGGCCGACACCGGCTTGGGAAAGCGATAGGTATCGGGATAGAGATAGCCTTCCAGCGTCTCGGCGGAAATCCCGAGCGTCTTGATGAAGCTCTTATCTTTGACCAGACGCAGAAACTCTGTGCGATCCGCGATCTGATGCTGCGCCAGGACGTCGGCGATCTGCACCATCGTATAACCCTCGGGAATCGTGACCGCATGCAGGACCACCCGCCCGGCCATCAGCTTGGAGAGAATGTCGACCGGAGGCATCGCCGGATTCAGTTCATATTCGCCGGGACGGATCTTGCGTTCCGCTTCAAGGGCCTTGCCGAGCAAGACAAACGCCGAGCGGCTCTTAATGAGCCGTTCGCGCTCAAGCAGACCCGCGACATGCTGAAACGTGGAGCCTTCGGCAATGACGACGACTTTGGAGGGAGGATGCTCGGCTTCCGTGACGACCGGTGCTTCAGCCCATTTCATCATCTGATACGCGGCCACCCCGGCGAGTCCGGCGGCGAGGACGAGCACGATGAGGATCACGCGCAGCTTCATAAGGGCGTCCGGCTACTTCGTGGTGCCTGTGGTCCGGCTCTCCCCCTTCTTCGGTCTCCGTCGGATGACCTTGAACCGGAGAAGGTGACTGAGCCTCCAGATAACTCTGTAAGAGGATGGCGGCGGCAATCCGGTCGACCATCCCTTTGCGTTTCTTCCAGCCGACATCGGCCGCGATGAGCAGCTGTTCCGCATCCTTCGTGGTCAGCCGCTCGTCCCAGGTCACCACCGGAACCGGTAACGCGTCGGCGAGCCGCTCCAGAAACTGATGCACTGCCTGCACCGCCAGGCCCTCTTCGCCGTTCAGCCGCAGCGGGAGGCCCAACAATACTTTCCCGACTTCGTGGGTCTTGACCAGATCCAGAATGTGGGAAATATCCAGATCCAGCGTCTGCCGCTCGTAGGTCTCTAACGGCTGAGCGGTCCAGCCCAGCTCATCACTCAAGGCGACGCCGATCCGCTTGGTGCCGTGATCCAGTGCAAGAATACGGCTAGGCATGAGTTTACCGCTGAAGGGCAGATTCGACCAGACCAAAGACCTTTTCCAGCGCGGCATCGAGACGGGATACATCCTTGCCGCCGGCCTGGGCCATCTCGGGGCGACCGCCACCCGTGCCCCCGACCTCCGCGGCCAGGACCTTAATCAAATCTCCGGCTTTGAGCTTGCCGATCAGATCTTTCGTGACCACGACGAGGAGGGCGACTTTTCCGTCATCGGTCGCGGCGCCAAGCGCCACGACGCCGCTCTTCATCTTATCCCGCAATTGATCGGCCAACGCCCGCATCCCGTTTACGTCCAACCCGTCGGTCCGTTGCACATGGACCGGCACGCCGGCCACGGTCTTCGCGCTCGACGCCACCGCCGACCCGCTGGCCATCTTGAGTTTCAGCTCTTCCAGCTCCCGTTCTTTATCCTTGAGCTGTGAGAGCACCTTGCGAGTCTTACTCACCAGTTCAGACGGCCCGACCTTGAGGAGATCGGATAATTCCCGCATTTCGCCTTCCGCCTTCTTCAACAATGCAAAGGCTCCGCTGCCGGTCTGGGCTTCGATGCGCCGCACGCCCGCCGCGACGCCCGTCTCCGACACGATGCGGAACAGCCCGATCTCGCCGGTGTGCCGGCAGTGCGTGCCGCCGCAGAGTTCCTTGCTGAAGGATTCGACCGTGACCACCCGCACCTGCTCGCCGTATTTATCGCCGAAGAACGCCAGCGCGCCTTTGGCGACTGCATCCTGGATGCTCATCACCTCGGTCGAGACCGTTTCATTCTTGCGAATCTCGTTGTTCACCACCGTCTCTATTTCATCGATATCGCGGGTCGAGAGCGGGCGGAAATGCGCGAAGTCGAAGCGCAGCCGGTTCGGCCCGACCAACGATCCGTACTGCTTCACATGGGGGCCTAACATGTCACGCAACGCCGCATGCACCAAGTGCGTGGCTGTGTGATTCCTGGCCGCGTCCTGGCGGGTCGTTGCATTGACCGACATCCGCAGCTGCTCGCCTTCCCGGATCCGTCCCTTCTTCACGATTCCTTTATGCAGAATCAGAGTCGGCGCAGGTCTCGTGGTTTCCTTGATTTCTAACCGGCCTTCCGGACCGACCAACAGACCCTGATCGCCCATCTGACCGCCGCCTTCAGCATAGAACGGCGTGACATCGAGCGCGACTTCCACTTCATCGCCCTCGGCCGCTTCCTTCACCATCCGGTCGGACTTGAGAATCGCCTGCAACACTGCATCGGTGTCCAGCCGGTCGTAACCGACGAACTTTGTCGCGCCCAGACGCCCGGCCAACTCCGATACCGCCGGCCTGGCCGTTTCCTGCTCGAACCCGCCGGTCTTCCGCGCGCGGTTCCGCTGTTCCTCGATCGCCTGATCGAACCCCTTCTCATCGACCGTCATGTCCTGTTCGCGGCAGGCCTCCTGAATGAGGTCCATCGGGAATCCGTACGTATCATAGAGCTTGAAGATATCGGTTCCGGCCAACTGCGTCTTGCTGGATAAACGGGCCTTTTCGATCAGGTCGTTGAGAATCGGCAAGCCCTGGTCGAGAGTGGCGATGAATCGTTCCTCTTCACCCCGGGTGGCTTCCGCGATCGTCCCGGCCGCGGCCTTCACCTCGGAATAGGCCTCAGCCATCTGCTCGACCACCGTCGCGGTCAGTTCATGCAGAAACGGCTCCACGATCCCCAACAATCGTCCATGGCGGGCCGCGCGACGAAGAATCCGCCGAAGCACATAGCCGCGTCCTTCGTTGGACGGCAGCACGCCGTCGGTCATCAAGAAACTCACCGCGCGCAAATGGTCGGCGATCACACGCATCGAACGATCGTTTTGCTCCTTCTTGCCGTACTGCATGCCGGCCCGCGTACCGATGGCCCCCAGCAACGGTGCGAACAGATCGCTGTCGTAGTTGCTCAAGACTCCCTGCGCAACCGCCGTCAGCCGCTCCAGCCCCATGCCGGTATCGATGCTGGGCTTCGGCAAGGGATTGAGCTTCCCCGAGGCATCACGGTTGTACTGCATGAAGACGAGGTTCCAGATCTCGATGACCCGGTCGCCCTCGCCGTTCGGCGTATCGTCGCCCGGCACGGATGGTCCTTGGTCGAAATGAAGTTCCGAACAGGGTCCGCAAGGACCCGTATCGGCCATCTGCCAGAAATTGTCTTTCTCACCGCACCGGACGATGCGGGAAGGAGACACGCCGATTTTCTTCCAGAGCTGGTCCGCTTCATCATCCTCGCGGAAGATGGTGACCCACATCCGGCTCTGGTCGAGACCGACCGTCTTGGTCAGAAACTCCCAGCCGAAGAGGATGGCGTCTTCTTTGAAATAGTCCCCGAACGAAAAGTTCCCCAGCATCTCGAAAAACGTATGATGCCGCCGGGTGTAGCCGACATTTTCCAGATCGTTGTGCTTTCCGCCGGCCCGCAGACACTTTTGCACCGTCACGGCGCGCTTGTAGGCGCGCGTCTCCTCGCCCAGAAACACGCGCTTGAATTGATTCATCCCGGCATTCGTAAAGAGCAGGGTCGGATCGGCCTGGGGAATCAAGGCCGAGCTCGGCACCGACTGGTGCCCCTGCTGCTCGAAATACCGGATAAATGCCTGGCGAAGCTCGCGCGCACTATTCTTCATGACTCAAGTCCCTCATGTCCAAAGCGAGCTCGTATAGTACGCTCGATCGTCTCTTCTTCGAAACCCCACTGACGTAGGAGGCGGACGGCCTGTACGGACGTCACTGGCCGCCCCTTACGCTGCCAGGATTTCAGCGCCCGTGTAGCGAGGATATCGTCATCCACATCGGGAAGGGCCTTCTTGACAGCCCTTTCAGCAACGGCGTCCTGAATCCCCTTGGCCTGCAACTCGGCTAACAGGCGCTCACGCCCCATCGGCTGTCGAGCCAACCGGCTCTCAAGCCACCGCTCGGCGTAGGCCCGATCGTCGAGATACCGGAGATCGGACAACCGGCTGATCGCCTGTTTCGCCTGGGCCGCCGCCGCCCCTTTACTCAACAAGAACTGCTCCACCTGAGCCGCAGTCCGATCCCAGCGAGCCAGATACCGCACGGCAAGATGCATCCACTCTTCGGGAGACGATGGCGACGTCCGATTCTTCCCACCCACAGGTCTGCCGCCTACTTGTGCGCCCGCTTCTCCTCACTCTTCTCCGTCTTTGCCGCAGGCTTCTCTTCTTTGGGCTCCGGCCGCTTCGCATTGCGGGCAGGCACCCCGGCCAGTTCGCGAAGCTTGGCTTCAACTTCCAATGCTACAGCGGGATTATTCTTGAGAAAATCTCGCGCTGCGTCACGGCCCTGGCCGACCCGCTCACCTTTATAGGAATACCAGGCTCCGGACTTATCGATGATTTTCTTTTCCACACCGATGTCGACCAATTCACCAGTCTTCGAGATACCTTCGGCAAACATGATGTCGAACTCCGCCTGGCGGAACGGCGGCGCCATCTTGTTCTTGACGACCTTCACGCGCACCCGGTTCCCCATCACATCCTGGCCTTCTTTCACGGACTCGATGCGACGAATATCGAGGCGAACCGAGGAATAGAACTTCAACGCATTACCGCCTGTCGTGGTTTCCGGATTGCCGAACATCACCCCGATCTTCATGCGGATCTGGTTGATGAAAATCAGCGTCGTCTGAGACTTGGAGATAGCCGCAGTCAGCTTGCGCAAGGCTTGCGACATGAGCCGGGCCTGCAAGCCCATATGGGAGTCACCCATTTCGCCTTCGATTTCAGCCCGCGGCGTGAGCGCGGCCACCGAGTCCACCACGATCAGGTCGATGGCTCCGCTCCGGACCAGCGTTTCGGCGATTTCCAGGGCCTGTTCGCCGGTATCCGGCTGGGACACGAGCAATTCGTCATCCTGCACCCCGAGTTTTTTAGCATAGGTCAAATCCAGGGCATGTTCCGCATCGATGAACGCCGCTACGCCGCCGGTCTTCTGGACCTCGGCGATACAATGAAGCGTCATCGTGGTCTTGCCCGACGATTCCGGGCCGAAAATTTCAATGACCCGTCCGCGAGGCAGGCCCCCGACCCCGAGGGCGATATCGAGTCCCAATGACCCGGTCGAGATGGCCGGGACATCGGCAGGACGTTCGTCTGCCCCCAGTTTCATGATGGCGCCCTTCCCATATTGCTTCTCGATCTGGGAAAGGGCCAACTCTAACGCGCGCTTTTTGTCGTCTTTCTCTGACATGAGCATCTCCTACAGAATTAGAAGGAATCAGGAAGAGGGATTATACCCAAGCGAGAAAAGGAAACCTAGAGCGGAATAGCGGTCCGGCGACCGGTCTCATACGCAAATCCGTCCATTCGACTGCCCTCAATCCTCACGACTTCGACTCACGAATTATTCCCCAGATGATAGCGGGTTTACTTGCTATGCTGTACATACCCACCGCTGAGCAGGCACGGCCCGGAGAGATGATGAAGATATATGAACACAACGATCCAAACTCCTTACGCCCCCGGTCCCACCCTTGGACCGACGGTGAGTCCGATCCTGCTCACAAGTACTATGATTTTTGCACAAGGCCTGAACTCATCCGGTCGTCGATTGAGGATCTGCAGGAGTGGAGCGCCTATGCGGCGACCGAAACCTTTTACCGGCTCCTTGAATGGCTCAATGGACCAGAATCCGCCATGGAGTCCAATGACTGCGCCTTCAACGGGGCAACCGCCACTTTCAGTACAGAGCGCTCCAAACGCCTGCAGTGCTCCGGACGCCTGATGATTCTCTACCGGAACCTGGCGTGGAACACATCGACCGAGCAGATCGACTGGCTGACCAACGCCACCGCTCACGCCGTGGGAGAAATCGATCCGGGATTTGAATGGGGGGCCGTCGGTGCCACGATCACGTCAGTCAGATTCACCACCCTGCCCGGGCCGCCTGAACGGCAACGGGGGCAGCAACTCATGTTGTCGTTTTGGGCCTGGGGAGAGAATGAGCCTGAGGTCATGGCCAACCTCGATCGTACTTTTCGCAACATGACCGTAGCCCTTCGACAGATTTCCGATGCGATCCGTCGTCCATCGTCAGCCACCGCCCCGAACCATTAACCATTCAACCGCACGTCCCACAACTTCGTATAGACCGAACCGGTCGGCCTCAAGTCGCTCTTGATCAGCGCAACCGACTCCACCGCCAGGGCACCCAATGACAGCGGGCGATCCAACAGCTTGCTCGACGCGAGGGTGTCGCCGAACTCATGCGCCCCGGCCTTGATCCGGGCCAACGTCAGATGCGGGCTCAGGGGTCGGCTGTCCGGCGCGAAACCGAATGAGTCGCACCGGGCTTCGACTGCCGCATGCAACTCAGCCAGCCGCTGAGCCTCATCGCCTCGCTCCCACCGTTCCGCAGCCCCGACCCACAGGACGCGGGGAGCGTGCAAAACGGGAAAGGCTCCCAGCCGCTCGAGCGGAACGGCCAGCACTCGCTGAGCGTGCACGGCCGCAGCAAGCGCTTCGCGCAATGGCTCAATACCCTGCTCGTCGATATCGCCAAGAAATTTGATCGTGAGATGGATCGAGGCTGGCTGCACCCACGAGAGGCGCACGGCCCTCGGCATCTCACGGGCGAGAGATGACTTGAGATCCTGTTGCACTCGCTCGATCTGGGCTCGAACGTCCTCGGACAATTCGACGGCCAGAAAGGCGCGAATCATGTCCGACCACGGTCGATCAGCCAGAGACGCAGAAGATTGAGCGCGGCCTGCGACGACCGCTGCTTGATGACCGATCGATCACCGTGAAAGCGAAACTCTTTTGTGATGGCTCCCCTTGCCCCGCCATCGAGTCCGACATAGACCAATCCAACCGGCTTGGTTGCGGTCGCGCCGCCGGGACCTGCAATGCCAGTGACACTCAGTCCGACCGATACTCCGGCCCGTTCACGAATCCCCTTCGCCATGGCGGCGGCAACTTCTTTACTGACTGCGCCATGGGTGGCAATCAGGTCTTCCGGCACCGCCAGCATGTCGATCTTCGACTGATTGCTATAGCAGATCGCCCCGCGGTCAACGTAGGCGGACGATCCCGGCACCTGGGTCAGGCGATGACCGATCAACCCGCCGGTGCAGGATTCCGCCAGCGCCACCGTCAACCGCTGCTCATGGAGCAAACGCCCGACAACCTCCTCCATCGTCTCGCGCCCTTCGGCAAAGAGACAGTCGCTCAACCTGGTACGGACGTTCTGCGCCAGAGACGACAGCACTGCATCCGAGACCGGCCTGGCCCCGCCGGACTTCGTCGTCAGCGATACCAGCACTCCCATCGGCGAAGCCAGCAACCCCAAGTCGACCGGAAGGCCTTGGGGAATCACCCCCAACAACTGGGCATCGACATCCGCTTCCGGCACACCCCAGGTGTGAAAAATGAGTCGCATGATCGGCTGCGGAGGGATTGTTGTGGACCGAGCGAGTTGATCCGCCAGGAACGGAATGACCGATTCCGTCATCATCGCTTCCATCTCGCGCGGCACACCGGGGAGCGAGATGATCGTCGCCCCCTTCCACGTGAGCAGAAACCCCGGCGCGGACCCGACCGGATTCGCCACCACTGTCGCGCTGGTCGGGATCATCGCCTGCCGCAACTGCCCTTTGTTCGGCGTCCGACCCCACTGAGCCAGCCGCGCCGTCATTCCGTCGAGCGCCGCTTTCCGGCGCGCCAGTCGCCGCCCGGTCGTCTTCGCCACGGCTTCTCTCGTACAATCGTCCACCGTCGGCCCAAGCCCACCGGTCATGATGACCACCCCCGCCCGGCTCACGGCGGTCTTGAGCACCCGCACCATATCGGCCTGATCGTCTCCCACAATCGACTTGAAACGGACCTCGATCCCCAGTCGCCCCAGCACCTCCGTAATAAAAATCGAATTGCTATCGGACCGTCCGCCGACCAACAGTTCAGACCCGATGGCAATGGTTTCAGCAATGACCGAGCGATGGGCGGACCGGGTAGCATGCATATGATGTCATTTCCTGTTATTGAATCCCGGCAAAATCGATGACGAAACTGTCCGCGCCGCCGGAGGCGGGGAACACGGTGATCGTCGTCTTCGCCCGGAGATCAAAATCGTTGTAGTCGAACGACGCCACGACTTTCGCTTTAAAGCGCGGCCGTTCCGGCCAGGCGGCGCTCCGGTTCGCCTGCCCGTCGAATCGCACCGTCACCGGCTTGATGGTGCGCCCGGCTTGATCGAACACGATGTAACTCTCCTGAGCAAAGGCCGGCACATCCCCGAAGATCACGGTGCTCACCAGCATCGTCTTCGTCGAGACGACTTGTGCGACATCGGCCTCGGTGGGCTGCAGCCCCCGCAGCGTCATATGCGTCGCCATCACGGAAAGCGCCCCGAGCTTGGTGATGAGAAATCCACTCGGATGCAGCTCATCTTCGGCGCCGAACCGCACATAAAACGAATCCGGCGCCCGCCCCTCCTTGGCCGCAGCCCGGCCTGCGTCGAGGGCGGCGGCGATCTGTTCGGGACCTGGCAGGCTCTCAATGGCGCCGGCCGGAACCGCAGAGAGGAGCGAGCACAGCATGAAGCCGATTGCCGGGCATTTCATATGAATTCTCTCCGTAACAAGAAGCCCTAACAGATCGGTTTTTCACTGTCAACGAACCCCGCGGCCGGTTCTCGCCCGTTGACAAATCAAAAGACGAAGTGCTAAAGAAACCGCTCTTTACATACCTGCCTTTTCAAGACGTTATACGGAGGAGTTCCGATGTCGAGTCCCGAACAAACCGCACCCGCACAGCCACCCAAGCGACAATTCGTCAATTTCACATTCTATAAAGTCGATCCGGCCTGGCGCCGTCTTCCCGAAGCCGAACGCACCAAGGGGAAACAAGAGTTTCTCCGCGCCGTGGAAGAATATGCCGGTCGCGTGCTCGTCGTCGCCTACTCTGCGGTGGGCATCCGCGGCGATTGCGATATCATGCTCTGGCGCATCAGCTACGAGCTGGAACTGTTTCAGGAAATGACCACGAAGATTCTCGCGTCGGGATTGGGCCAGTACATCATGACCCCCTACTCCTACCTGGCCATGACCAAGCGTTCGATCTACGTGGATCATCATACCCATGAAGGACAGGAGAGCAAGCGCCTGACCGTGGTCCCCGGCAAGGGCAAGTACATTTTCGTGTATCCCTTCCTCAAGACCCGCGAGTGGTTCCTGCTGACGAAGGCGGCCCGCCAGGGCATGATGGACGAACACATTGAAGTCGGCCATCGCTTCCCCTCAGTCAAGCTGAACACGACCTACTCATTCGGTCTCGACGACCAGGAATGGGTGGTGGCGTTTGAAAGCGATAAACCGGAAGACTTCCTCGACCTTGTGATGGCGTTGCGCGAAACCGAAGGGTCCCGCTACACGTTACGCGATACGCCGATCTTCACCTGCATCCGTAAAACCGTGAAAGAGACGCTCGATACACTCGGCGGCTGACAATCCGCTCATGTGACTCCAAACGGCTCTCGGTCCTTTGATCGAGAGCCGTTCTTTTTTTGCCCCCCTGATTCCCCGGCAAAGTGGCGCCAGGACAAGAAACCCGGCCTCCGGCGCAGGGATTCAACTTTGACAGCCAATTCACGCATATGGTACCTGTACTAGGTCTTCTTTCATCATCCAATCAGGTAGGACCATGGCTGATACCACTGCCCTCTATGCACTCAGATTCCCTGACGGATCCGTGAGCCTGTATATTGACGAGCACTACGCCCAAGACCGCGGAATCGATCCGTCCAAACTGGTCCGCATCGAGATTCCTCGGGAGATGTTCATTAACGGCAGCGTGCAGGAGGTTCGCGAATACGTTGCGCTCTATTTGGAGACACACCAGCAGCCAGCCGGGAACGCCTAACCTACGCACACAGGACACACCATCGCTATGCCTTCAACTATGGCCTCTCCCCTCACCGCTGAGCTGATCCAAGACGTCATCGCCAATCTGCCGATCCAGGGACGCATCATGCTCAAGCTGCTTCTGATCCAGCACCTGGACGTGACGCACGAAGAAATCCTGTTCATGGTCTCGGACCGTCCCGATCCCCGTTGCGTCTCCGGAAAGAAGCCGATTACGACGATGACGGAAGAATCGATCTCGGCCATGCTCAGCCGGCGGGATGAGTATCGCCGCCGCGCCCGGCTCCGTCGCGAACGCACCGGGCTGCAATGCACCGCCCTGACGACGCTGGCCGCGACCGCCGAGAAATTGGTTGACCGAACCTCGGCACTCCTGGCCACCCGTGGCGTGTCCGCTGAGGCCATCGCGAATCTCAAAGCGCAAGCGCGTGTGGCCGTTCCGCGCCCTGCGCTGCGCGTGCTGGAAGAACGATGGGACAAGAACGACATCTCGGCGGAGGAATATCAGACCTATCAGCTGGCCATTGAAATGCAACTGCACATTCGTATGGCCGAACGTTTTAAGACCAGACTCGCCCTGGCGGAGCGCGAGCGACAGACCTCCGATCAGACCACGTTGCAGGACCATGAGATCGGCCATATCTGGGGAATTCCCGCCGGCACCTTGGCCGCCAGGAAAGTAAAATTCCTGTCGCAATATCTGATGGCGCTCCAGGCCGCCTTGACCGGCACACCGGCCAACCCGAACAGCATCCCCCCCCTGGATCTCTGGAAAGACACATTGGCGACCCTCTCCCGCACTCCGATCGAACGCTCCATCGCCGCCTACGATGGCCTGGAACAAACCGAGTCCGCCTTGATCGAAAAGCTTTCAGCCTATGTCGTCGGTGCGGTGCCTGAGCCGATTGAAGTCAAGTTTTGGAATTCGCTGGTCTACGGAGCGAGCTCCAATGCGATGCACAGCGAAAACACCCGGACGTTATTCGGGTTGCAGCGGCTTGTGTCCATTCAACAGGACACCGACACCAGCCCTGAAGCGCTCAATGAAGAACTGCTGAAACGGACGGCTCCGCGCCCGAAAGCGGAAAACGCCGCATTGGGTGATTCGTCTGAACAAAAGATCGAGATCACCGATCTTCAGAAACAGATCTTGCACAACTTTATCGGAGAAGACGTCAGCGGCAAAGCCTCAGACAAGTGGTAGAGACAGGCGACCTTGCGAATTGCATTCGCTCAGGTATAATCAGGTTCAACCATGGCAACACAACCAATTAGACGTCGCGGTTTCTTCGTGCTGCTTGCAGTCCTGCTGCCGGCAGTCTTCTCTGTCGTCACCGTCAGCACACTTTCGGTGACATCGGCGGCGGGTCTCCTAGAAATCGCCGAATTGCTGGCCCATCCCGAGCAATACGATCATCAAGACGTCGTGGTGAGCGGGGCTGTGACCAACGTGCAGCTCGCCACTAACCGCCAAGGACAACCGGCGTATGGGTTTCTCCTGAAAGACCAGGCCGGGACGCTCAAGGTGATCAGCCTCGGACAAGCAGAAATCCATGAAGGCGACCAAGTCATCGTCGAAGGCGTCTTCAGTCGTCTGCGCCAAGTCGGCCGTTCGATCGTCTACAATGAAATCAAAGCGCTGTCAGTGAAGCCGCTTAACCGCTTGAATCCCGACCTCGTCGGATAATTGATCGACCTCACGCACAAAAATCCTTACCGGTCCAGACCCATGTCACAAAAACTATCTGACCACACGCCGGCGCCTGAACGGAAATCACCCCAGACCGAGCGCAGCACGTTCCATCTGCTGGCGATTGCCTCGAGCCTGCTGGGACTACTGTCCATCGCCGGTTGCGCAACCGCGGCCACCGTCGGCGAATACCCGAATCAACAGAAAGTCATCGGCAAGTCAAAAGCGGACGTCCTCGCCTGCGCGGGAAAACCGGTGAAGGAACAGACCCGCAACGATGTGGTCCTCCTCCAATATTACCGGGAGGCGCCGGTCCTCGAAGAATCCCAACCGGTGGGGAAAGGCAGCATGTCGACAATCCGGCATGGCTGTTGGGCCACGGTGGTGCTGACGGAGGATCGAGTCACCGACATACGCTATCGGTTCGCGCCCCCGAGCATGGACGCCTCCAACGACTGCGAAGCCATCTTCGACCCCTGCGTGCAATAAGTCCTTTACCCGCTCCTCAACATTTCAGTTTCCGCCTAGCCGCACGCCAAAAATAATGGTACTCCTACCCCATCATGGCGCTGCAAAAATATATTTCCTGCGTGCTCATCCTGACGCTTCTCGCGTGCGGTCTGCCCGCCGGCGCCTGGGCACTGGAAAAATATGGCCGGCCCCTGCCCTCGATGGACGATCCCGACGACACGGACCGCGGGTCCGAAGAAAGTCTTTTCGCCGGTTATCTCCTGACCGGAGCCTTTGTCAGAAATCCTTCATTCGCCGCCAGGCCGGACAACAGCGGGCTGGTCGGCCTGCGCCATATGGTCCATCTTGAAACCGACCTCTATAAACAGTACCTGACCTTCTATACGGACCAGAACTTCTTTTCAGATCGAACGAACGGCTGGATTGAACTCAGCGAGTGGGACAGCACCTATGCCTTCACCGGCGTGGTCGATCACTTCAGCTGGCGCCTCCAGTATGAACGGGACGCGCCGCTCGATCGCCGGGGCATCAAGCAGGCCTATGCCGACGGCATGATCACGGCCAAACTCCAGTCGGCCCAGGACATGGCCTGGTGGCGGAAACTCTTTCCCAATCAGAGCCTGACGATGTACGGGGGCGCCGGCTGGCTGTTTCACAACAGCAACTACTTCGCGCGGCCCGACAATACCGGGCGCGCCCTCTTCCGCTACGTAGCCCACGCCGACCTCGACCTCTACAAGAACAAAGTCGTGCTCTATGGGGACGTGAACTTCTTTACCGATCGCGAAGGGAGCAATCAGGCCAGGCCGACGGAAATGGATTGGATCGTCGGGCTGGCCCTTCGATGGAGGGATATGGAATTGGCGGTCTATCGGGAGCAGGACCAGCCGCTTGACAAACCCGGCCTGGTCCAGAAATACCTGGCCGTGCAACTGCGCTTTTCGTTCGATGTTTCAAAGGGAGATCTAGGAATGAGCCGGATGAAACCGGGCACCGGCATTCAGTGAGGCAGATTCAAAATCCACGTCATCAGCCGGTCCGACCACCGGTCCGGAAGCAACTTGATCATCAGCGCACGGATCTTTGCGTCTCTTCCCACTAGATACCGGGTCTTCGGGCGAGAGGCCGTCAAGGCATGGACCACGGCATTCGAAACGGCATCGGGAGGAATCGCCCTTGCCGACGCCTCGGCCACGCGCGCCCTGACTCCCGCGATCACTCCGGCGTACAGAGCCTTCAATTCTTCCGACGTGACCGCCTCTAGCTCTTCCGCCTTCACACCGGACTTCGTCCAGATCGGCGTGGCAATCGCCCCCGGCTCCACAATGGATACCTGAATTCCCCACTGCTGCACTTCGAGGCGCAAGGCATCCGTCAACGCTTCCAACGCAAACTTCGACGCCGAATACGGCCCCATCACCGGCATCGCGGCGCGCCCCGCAATCGACCCCATGTTGATGATGCGCCCGCGCCCGTTGCGGAGCAGCGGAAGAAACGCCTGGGTCACCGCGACCTGCCCGATGACATTCACCTCAAACTGCCGGCGCAGGTCGGCAATCGGCACAGCCTCCAACGGACCGACCACGGCAATGCCTGCGTTATTCACCAGTCCGGCCAACCCTCGCGGCCCGACCTGCCCGGCAATCTGCCGCCGCGCCTGTTCGATCGAGCCCGCATCGGTAACATCCAGCAAAATAGGCTGGAGCCGAACCGATCCCTGCGCCTTCAGAGGTTCACCATCCTCGATCCGACGCACCCCGGCAAACACCGTAAAGCCTAGCCGGTCGAGATGCCACGCACAGGCCGCGCCGATTCCGGTCGAGGCTCCGGTGATCACCACTGTTTTGCCATTGCTGCTCAACATCCCGTTGTCCTTTCAGCACGTGACGTCGACCATAGCAGCTTTGCAGAACGGGGTCATCTCTTGCGTCCCACGGATTCCAGCTATCAGCGATCAGTCATCAGCTATCAGTTCCAGACCGCAGCTCTCAGCCACTTTCCGGTCTCAGCACTCAGCACCCGCCCACGGTGGATCACTCTGGATTCAAGGGGAATTGCATTGGATTCCATCCATCCCTCCTCATGCGCCGGCAGCCCCAGCATGGTGCCGACGCAACAAAACTCCAAACGTCTTACCAGTATTGATGTTTGTTCACTGCCATAGTGATCGTGCGGGCCCGGCATCCGTATGGCCCGCACATTGCACAGAGTGCATAGCATCACTCCGAAAAAAAGGAGAACGCCATGGACTTCGGACTCATCTTAATCGCCACCAACACTCTCATGGCCATCTTTATCTTTTTTGTTCTGAACTTGATCTGGAAGCAATAGCGGAATCAGAACAGGCAAAAAACCGATGGGGAAATCAACCGACCCATGAATAAGATATCGGGCATTAATAAATCGCGCGATATGGAGCCGACCAGCGATCAGCACCTGACATACTCAAAGGAAAAAGGAACAGCACCATGACATACGGAACAATCCTGGTGGTCGACGACAATCCCGACATTCGAGAAATCACCCGTATGACGCTCAGTCGGCAAGGTTATGAAGTCTGGCTGGCTCCGGACGGCAACAGTGCTATACAGCTAATGAACCAACCGGTGCTGGCGAGTGAAGTCTGCGCCGTGATCTGCGACCTGGCCATGCCCAATGGCAACGGAATGTATCTCATTGCCCACCTCCAGAAACATCACCCGGCCATCCCGATCATCGTCTGCAGCGGGGCCGACGACACGGAATTCCTTGAAGGAATTATCCAGCAAGGAGTGGGCGACTGGATGCGGAAACCCGTGTCGCGGGACGTCCTTGTGCAAAAAGTCAGAACCGCCGTCCATCTCTTCACGCTCAGAACCAGGCAGGACTCGGTGAACAGACCTTCATATGCTTCAGACGCAAGTCCTAGAACGGCCTCCCCCTCAGAGTTTGAGGCAGTACAGGACTTTCACGACAAGACCACCGACCAGTAGGATCAAACCTTCGCCCTAGTTCTTCTCGCGCACCAAGGCTCAATGAACCTTCTAGTGCCGTTGGCACTGAATCGAAAGTGATTCAGCCTGAATTATTTTGGGTTCATTGCCGCATGGCTCATCAGTGAAACAGAAAACCTCTGAGCAAATCATTGCTCACAAATCCCACGCCAATCTGACAATCGACGCTTGTTCAGACGGAAGCGACATTCCATCACTGATGGTTCAGCGCTTGCACAAGGTCTCAGCCATCAGAGACGCAAATAAAATAGAAAGCAGCCAAGCGGCCGTGAAGGGATAGAAAGGAGCACATCATGGACTTCACACTTCTCCTCCTACTTTCCAACATATTCATGGCCTGCTTCATTTACCTAGTCG
The DNA here is from genome assembly GCA_030653545.1 of Nitrospira sp. NCBI lineage: Bacteria > Pseudomonadati > Nitrospirota > Nitrospiria > Nitrospirales > Nitrospiraceae > Nitrospira > Nitrospira sp. The sequence goes on from JAURZE010000038.1 coordinate 115,860, forward strand.
TGCGGCTGATTTGGCAGGAGTAGCGCGCTCAGATCGGGACAGCCTAAACACTGCGAGCAATGACGCAACGTAACCGATAAGGGAGAATCAGCGAAACATGACTCCGTTTGGAAAAACCCCTCGCCTCAGCATGGAGCCGACCAAGTGTCATTCGACTCATACGCGGAGTCGAATCGCTCCACGCAGCCAGGATCCAACCCGCTCCGGGCTGCAGCCGTCGCCTCCAGGCCGAGGACATAGGAGCCGCCTCTTCGCTTCATATTCGGAGAGACGGCTCCTTCAAAACAGATTAAGGCAAGGCAGAGGCGTCACAGGAAGGAAAAAGGAATGGACGGACAGCCGGATGGACAAGCGAAGGGTCGAGCCCCTGAAGCAGAGACCCGGAGCGGCGGTCTGAGTGGAGCAGGATGGAGCCACCGTCATCTTGGACCAGACGAAGTGACGATACGTGCCAGGCGGTCCCGGTTACGGAACGAAGGAGGCTTGTCGACTCCCCTTCATCTTCCGTTAGTGGCCCTGATGAAACAGGGATCACGACGGACGAAGAGACCAAGGCCAGAATCGTTGCAGGCAGCACATCACGCCGGTCCAGCTGGAGACAACCGGTAAGTAAAGAGAGACCGAGCAGGGCCAGGCTTGATCGATGAAGAGCCCGAAGACAGACGCGCTCACAAATAGACATAGCTTCCATATCGGAAGCCCCATGGAGATCTGAAGCGCATGGAGTGAGAGAGTCAGGATTTTCCTGATGCCCCAGTGAGGGGAATAGGTTGAAACGCAGTCCTAGGACGATGTTCCGAGCCAGGGCCCATCAGCCCTATCCCAAGGGGTTATTGCGGAAAATGAGCCGGAAGCCTAGCTAGAAGGCACCAGCAACCGAACGATACGAAAGTCCTCGGTCAGTTTGGTCGAATGCGACAGAAGGAGATGCCAAGGATGGCGCTTCAAATTCGCAGGGCACATCAGTTCTTTTCTTCCCCCCAAGATCTCATCGCACTCAGTACATCCAATGGCACAAACAGGGAAAAGGGTCCTGGGACGTATTCCATACTACGGATCGTTGGGGGACTTACTCTATGTTTATCCCAGCTCTTCTCCGCTCCTAATGCCGAAAGTGCGGAAAAGTGGCTTATTTATTCTGAGGCTGGCGTCTTCCCAGATAGCCCAAACCTTCTAGGACATTTCTACTATGGCTACTATGAGGTTCCAGAAAATGAGATAGGCGCGATCGACATTTCAGCCAGGACACATGAAGTCTACCAAAAGATCTTAAACAAGGATAAGGAGATCAAGAAGGCCAAACCCATCATTACCCGGAAAGATGACGGCTACCTTCTGCTCTATTTATCAGGAATGGACAAGCCGCTAATCTGCACAAAAGCTGAGGCCGCTTTTAAGCAGTCTGATGCACCCGTAGTCCCGTCAGATACCCTATCCAATGTCAAAGGGATCACTTCAATCAATCAGGAACAAAACGGCAAGGTATTTCCATGCGATCTTGAAACGAGGGACAAAGGCAATACCAGGATTACATTCACGGTTGAGAAGCAACTCACCGATACAACTAAAGGAGAGCTGCTGAAGGGAACCGTCCTCGTTCACGAACTCTATCGGTTCCGCATCATCTCTGGGCCCGTGTTTTCTTCACTCATCACAAAGAACCGCACATACAGCACCTTAGTAAATGCTGGGGGACAAACCGTCATCTCGTCATCGCGGACAAATGATGCTCCCGTGAACTTTCCCCTATTTCTCAAGTGTTACTGTTTCTCGAAAGATGGTCGGGACATCTTGGTAAATCCCCCCTACTTAACATGGGAAGGGTTTCGCCAGCGAGTAAACCCGATTGTGGGAATCAACCTTGTTGACAATCCCTTCAAAAATTTTTACGCAGGATTCAGTTTTGAGCCCGTTCTCGGAGTGGATATCGTGGCTGGTGCACATTTCGCAAAGATAGATCAACTTGCCGGAGGGTTTTCAGACGGTCAAGTCGTTGCAGCAGGCACACAACCACCCACCACGAGCAAGTTTCTCACAGGCGGCTTTGTTGGCGTCACGGCTGATGTTGGGGTCATCGGTTCGTGGCTGGGATCCCAGATCACAAAAACAATTAAAGAAGGGCTGCGCTAAGATCAGCAGAAAATGTTGGTAACACCTTTCCAAGCTCAACCGGGCACGAGGATAGTATGAAGAGAGTAATAAGGTTGTTGACCTCACTTACTTTCGCAATTCAGCTCCTCTACGCATCAGTCGGCTTCTCTCAGCCGGCTATTTTGATAGCCCCTGAGATTGAACGCGTTCCCGATGATAGACCACTAATAACTACACCTCCGATTCCGAGGCCTCCAGGGCTTGGGCGGATTCCTATTCCTAAGCCCGTTCCCGATCTCAGTAGAATTCGAAGGCCCCCCTTTGGCCTTCCCAGCAATGACGGAATCAAATTTGGATGTCCTTTTTATTGCGACCAGAACTATTGTGTGCTCTGCACGAAAGCTTTCAAGCAGCTTGAGGCTGGCTGGTGTTGGAACGCCGTCTCCCAGATCATCTTAGACTATCATGACATCAAGGTCACGCAATGTGAGATTGCAAACCGGGTATACCCACAACAGTCGCCTTGCTGCCTCAAGGACGGTCGCCCATATGCCCAAGATACTAATGACCCCAATGCCAGACCGGATTGCGGGCTGAGCGCAGGTGGTTTTCCACAGTATGTTTTCGATAAATATGCTTTCGATTATTCGCCTCAGTCCACTCCAAATGGACAGCTCCAGCTACAGCTTCTATTTTGGTCCGCAGCGGTCGAGCAAATAAAAAAAGATCGGCCTTATATCGTGTGGTTGCACTCTCTCATCGGTAACCCTTCCCATACCCTGGTGGTACATGGATTTTCTGATCTCATGGGCGGCGCGAGAGAACTCAAGGTCATTGATCCTCAAACCAACCCTCCAGATGATTGGTTCCAACCCTGGGACGGCACGCTTAGGTCAGTTGGTTCGGCACAGGTGCCAGTTGGCTTGGGCGATATGAATAATCAACATACAGGAGACATCTCCGATATCCAACCGTAGGTGCACAGGATAATTGACAGGATGCGGTACTTCATATCCCTCAAAACAATCTACCTGTATACGAAGTCGGCCAGATTAACCCTCATCATTTTGCCTATTCTTATTTCCCTCTCCGCACATGCTGCGGATGTGAACCGAGAGGACACCGGGCAAACATTCCATGCCCCTCAAGTATTTCCTAATCCAAAAGGAGCCGCACAGTTTGGCTTGGAGGAAATACGGAAGATCGGACTGTTACCGGACCGCGATCACGAGATGTATGCCCAAGCATTAGGGCTCTCTACCGCTTCAGAAACATTGGTTGCTGAGCTGGGGGTTGGCCTACGAACCTATGATGTCCCAATAATTAAGCTCAAAACCTTTCAGGCCACGGACGACCCGGTCTCTCTGTTACTTGATGTCCATGAAATTATCTTCCCGGTCTTGGTTGAGGGACAACCACGATCGTCCTTGACGATCACCGAATCAGAGCAGGGAAAAGGGTGGAGAGTCCTGAAGAAGGGACGATCTACACTCATTCATCTAATCGAGCAATACCGAACATCCAACGAAGATAATCTGGTTGTAATTTCAGCGATTGGCCTACGGTTCTTGAGCAAGGGGAACCAAACCGATCAAGGGGAACTAGTGCTGATCCCGCTTGCTGATGGTCCCACAACCGAGATACGAGCTGGCAAGCCCATATCGGCTCGTAAACTGTTTCTGGAGCTTAACGGTGAAATGCCCCCTTCTCAAACGGGTGGCCAGAATCACGGCTTATCGATCCAGCGGTGAACTCACCAAACAAGGGAGGGATGAGATGCTGAAGTTAACTCGGACATTGACGACTGGAGGAGCAAGCGTGCTCTTGTGGGTTTTCATTTTAGTAGGATTGCAAGGCTGTCGCCACGATATATATCACCATGGGCGCACTGATCTCATGGTACCAGATGATCGTGGACCTGTGGTAGGGGTCGATGACTGTGGCGCGAAGGGATGCGACCCAACAGGCTACACTGGGTCCCCGCAAGGCTTTGTGGGAATCGGCGGACCCAGTCCAGTTGGATCCGGCTATACCTGTAACGCCGGAAGCGTCAAGTGCGGCAATAACAACCCGGGATGTTCACTGCGCTACCCAAACAGGGTATGCACGTCCACATTTACATATCCCAGCAGTGGCACTAGTGGGCCTTGTGCGTGTCAATGTCTCAATCCGCCACCGGCACCTTGATACATTCCGGTCTTGCAGAACGGTCGCTAACAGAAGGCGTGGTGTGATCGACCACACCACGCCGGTCCGTCTGGGCAGTGGAGACATTTTCAACCGCCCCTACTCGATGGAGAAGCCTGGCAGGTCCCTTTGGTGAACTCGGAGCGCGCACTGTGTTACGCATTTTGAGGAAATCTACGTAACTCGAAGGTGAACCATGAAGAGGACAGGCTTGAAAAATGGGAGCCCATACCTGCACATGCATTCCGTGGTACCCCTTCTAGCTATCCTTGTCCTTATCCTAGTCCCGTTTTGTTTTCTCGCACTCGGTCACGCTCAAGTCTCCCCGCCCATCACATCCTCTGGTCTGAACACGGTCGTGACAACAAACGGCAATGTCCACAGTATCACCGGCGGCACTCGGCCTGGGAACGGAACAAACCTCTTTCATAGTTTCGGTGAGTTTGGCGTTCCGACAAATAACATCGCCAACTTTCTGAATGAGACGGCACTCCCAACAAGCAACATTCTCGGTCGCGTCACCGGCGGAAATCTCTCGACAATTTTCGGCACCGTTCAAACCACCGGCTTTGGTAATGCGAACCTGTTTCTCATGAATCCAGCCGGCATCGTATTTGGGCCCAATGCCACATTGAATGTCGGCGGATCTGTCACATTCACCACCGCTAACAATCTTCGACTGAACGACGGTGTCTTGTTTAACGCGGTGGCTGGACCAGCCGATGCTCTTCTGAGTGCAGCCCCTGTGGCGGCATTTGGGTTTCTGGGTTCCAATCACGGATCCATCACCGTTCAAGGCAGCAACCTCTCGGTGCAACCTGGTCAAGCCATTAATCTCGTTGGAGGAGATATCACGATTCAACCAACAGAAGTAGAACCGGGCACAATCCAATCTGCCCGTCTCACAGCTTCGGAGGGACACATCAACTTCGTGAGCGTCGCCTCGCCTGGAGAAGTTCTCGCCGCATCCTTCCAGCCAGCGTCCGAAATGACGCTCGGTTCGATCAGCCTTAGCCCCGGCACATTGGTTGTCGTGAGCGGAAATGCCGCAGGCACCGTTCGTATCAGAGGCGGAACCCTTGTGATGGACAACGCCACGATCTTGGCCGATACGATAAATACCACGGGGGCTCCAGTTGCGATCGACATCAATGTCACCGGTGACATGTCCATCTCGAGCGATGGAGCGCCTGCGCTTACGGCAAGATCTTCGGGATCGGGTGACGCCGGAGAGACTCGCATAGCGTCCGCCAACTTGACAGTGACATCAACGGCTCTAGACTCCACGCTCGCCCTGATCGATACCCGCACCTCAGGGACGGGCCAAGCGGGGAAGGTTGACATCACGACCGGCGATCTCGACGCAAGCGGTGGCACCTGGCTCATCGATAGCGGAACGACCGGTCCGGGCAACGGATCAGACGTCACCATTACGGCAGGAAACATTCGCCTGAATGACGTCAACATCAGCACAGGCGACTTTCGGGCTATCAATCAGGGCATTATTGATGCCACCGGTTTCGCGGGAAACATTCGACTTACGGCAGATAGCACTTTGGACATGACCGCGTCAGTCCTCTCCACAGACTCATTCCTCGGGCAGGGAGGCGACATTACGCTAAGAGCCGGAAATTTGCAGATGCTGAATGGCCTCATTGGGTCCCTTTCTCTGGGAGGCAGCGGAGCTATCACCATCACAGCCGATAGCATACAGATGACCCGAGCACAAATTGAGACAGAGACCGCGTTCGAACCAGGGCGCGACATTACTCTCACCGGGAAGGTAATCGAACTGAGAGACGGAACCTCTATACGGAACCAGACCTCTGGCAATGCGGATGCCGGCAATATCCTTGTGACGGCCACAGAGCGCCTCATCCTCTCCGACCAGCCCACCACGAGCAGGCCCACCGGGTTGTACACGAACTCGCTGGGCGTCGAAGACGAACCTCTGGATACATTAGGAGGACGTGCCGGTTCGATCATGATTACAACTCCTCGGCTTGAGATGAGTGGGGGGGCGCGGATCAACACCACTACGGAAACGAGCGGACGGGGCGGCGATGTCACAATTACCGGAACGGACCTTATATCTATATCCGGCGAACGGCGACTCCCTATCCCCGAAGACGAACTGTCTCTGGGAGCCACGAATCCTGGTGGAATCTTCACCCGTACGGTTGGCAGCGTGTTCTGTTCCGGCCCTTGTGGTGATGCTGGACACATCACTATCACCACCGGTTCCTTGAACTTGAACAGCGGTGCAGCGATCGATAGTGGAACTAGTAGCACTGGACAAGGTGGCGCTATTGGAATTAGCGCAACGAACGCGATCACTTTATCTGGCACGCTAGCTGACGGCACACCGGGTGGCATCTTCAGTCGGGCAGTTGGAACCGCCCATGATTCGGGATCAGGCGGCAACATCGCTCTCACAGCCGGGCAATCTGTGACCATCTCGGGCGGCGCGGCGGTTTCCGCCAGCAGCACGGGACCAGGCAACGCTGGCAACATTGCGATCAATGCCGGCCAGCAATTTGAAATGCGCAACGGCTCGGTGAAGACGGAAGCGGCTCAGGCGAGCGGCGGAAATATCGACATTCAAGCCATTGACCGTATCCGACTGGTGAATAGTTCCATCAGCACATCGGTACTTGGCGGTAGCGGCAGTGGTGGAAATATTACGATCGATCCGAATGTCGTCATCTTGCAGAACAGCCAGGTGATTGCCCAGGCCGTCCAGGGCGCCGGGGGGAATATTTCCATCACCACGCCACTCTTCCTCGCCGATGCCGGCAGCCTGGTGGATGCCTCGTCGCAATTCGGCTTGAACGGCACGGTGAACATCCAGAGTCCGACCTCGAACCTGGCAGGCACCGTCTCCTCACTCCCCTCTTCGCTTCGCCAGGTGCAATCACTACAGACCGGTCGTTGCGCGGCACTGGCCGATAGCCGATCCAGCAGCTTGATCGTCGCCGGGCGCGATATTCTTCCGGCGGAGCCGGGCGGTTGGTCGCCCAGTCCCTTCGCGCTCATGGGCGCGGAGACCGATTCACTTGCCATCGCGTTGCCACCGGTCGCAGCCATGACTGCATCGGCCGATGCCCCGCTCTCGTTGCGTCGGTTGACCCCCGCAGGCTTTCTGACACAGAGCTTTGCGGAGAGCGGATTGACTGGATGCCGCGCGTAAGGTCGAGGCTTGGATGAGGAATTACACATCGTTTGCGCGGCCGAGCGCAGGCATTGCCCTTTCTGCGGGGTTCGTCATGCTGCTCACGCTGCCCCCTTCTTCACTCCTGGCTCAAGCCCTCCCGCCGGTCTTCGATCCGACCGGCCGATCCGGTGAACCGCCCGGTCCGCTCAAGAAGGAGTTCAGGCCGCCGGCTCCCCCGCCGAGCATGGTGCTGCCGCCGGTCCCACAAGCGCCGGATAGCGACCTTGAGCGGCAATTGGGACAGATCCGCGTCTTCGTGCATGACATTCATGTGACCGGCAACACCGTCTTTACGGAAGCGGAGATCGACCAGGTCACGAAGCCGTTCAAGGGCCGCACGCTCACGACGGACGACCTGGAGCGGCTGCGGCTGGCGCTGACCCTGCTCTACGTCAATCGAGGCTACATCACGTCGGGCGCGATCATTCCCGATCAGGACGTGACGCTCGGAGTCATCACCTATCACATCGTCGAAGGCACGGTCGCGCGGATCGATGTGGAGGGGACCGACTGGTTCCGTGACGGCTATCTGCGCGACCGGGTGGCGCTGGGCGTCAAGACGCCCTTTGCCATCGCGCCGCTGCAGGAACGACTGCAACTGCTCCAGCAGGACACACGCCTCGAACGCATCAACGCGGAACTCCGCCCCGGCGATCGCCGCGGGGAGAGTGTGCTGAGTCTGCGGGTGAAGGAAGCCTCTCCTTGGAAAGCCTGGCTGGATTTCAATAATCATCAGACACCGGTCGTGGGCGCCGAACGCGGTCTGGCGACGATCGCGCACCAGAATGTCACCGGAAACGGCGATGCCTTCAGCTTCACCTACGGCCGGTCGCGCGGGGTGAATCCGATCATCGACACCTCCTACACGATTCCGGTGAACCGGTACGATACGACCCTATCGGCCTACTACCGGCGCAACGATTTCCTCGTGATCGATCAGAGCTTCCGCTTTCTCGACCTGAAGGCCGACGCGGAGATCTTCGGCATCACGCTCCGCCAGCCGCTCTACAAGACGCTCACCGATGAGTTTGCGGTCGCGATCACCGGGGAACGGCTCTATAACAAGGTCACCTCCGCGTTCGACCAGGCCGGACTCCCCTCGCTGTTCATCCCCGGCTCGTCGGACACCGGGGTCAACACGGTCAGCGCGCTCCGCTTCATTCAAGAGTATGTCCATCGCACGTCGAACTCGGTCATCGCTGTCCGCTCCCGCTTCTCCGTCGGGCTCGACGTGCTTGGTGCCACCAACAACTCCGGTCCGCTCCCGGATACGCAATTCTTCTCGTGGTTAGGCCAAGTGCAAGGCCTGCGGCGGCTCGATGAGTGGGGAGGCGTGCAATTACTGGGACAGATGAGCCTCCAACTCGCGAACGACCGCCTCTTCCCGCTGGAACAGATGCCGGTCGGCGGACGCTTCAGCGTCCGCGGCTATCGCGAGAACACGCTCATTCGCGACAACGCGTTTCTCGCCTCCATTGAGTCCCGCATCCCTCTACTCACATTTCCCTCCGGCGAGCCCCGCCTCCAGTTCGCGCAATTCGCCGATGTGGGCCGCGCCTGGAATGCGAAAGGCGGCACACCCGATCCACAGACGCTGGCGAGCGTGGGACTCGGCGTTCGCTGGAGCCTGCTGCCGCAGGAACGCGCGCGGTTTGAACTCTACTGGGGACAACCGCTCAATCACGTCCCACATCCGCCGGGCAATCTGCAGGATCACGGCATCCACCTGCAGTTTGTCGTGCAAGTCTTATAAGGACGAGACGATGAACCCTCGACACATGCTCATCCTCCCCCTCACGGCATCAGCGGCCGGCCCTCGGCACGCCGCACGAGGGATCCGCCGCTGGATCGGCTTGGCGTTCGTTGGACTCCTGGGCCTCCTGCTCACGAGCGCGGTGCAGGGAGCGACCACCCCGGACAATCTCGACGCCCTGCTGGCGCAGGGCACCGACGCGTTTCGCCGCGGTGCGTTTGAACAAGCCCTCACCTCCTGGAAGGAGGCCGCCGGGCTTGCCGGCGAACGCGGCGCGACCCGCGAACACATCCAGGCCCTCCTCGGCGCCGCACAGGCTGCGCAGGCCCTCGGGCAGTCCAAGCAGGCGCTGCTCCAACTCGACCTTGCCCTGGTGCTCTCACAGAACAGCGGCGATCCGCAGACCACAGCCGGCGTGCTGGCCCAACTCGGTCGCACCTATCTCGCGGTCGGCCAGCTCGATGAAGCCGAGGAACGCCTGACCGACGCGTTGACGCTCGCCCGTCAAGAAGCATCACCCGCGCTCACCGCCGCCACGCTGAACGATCTGGGCATTCTCCACGCCCTCAGACACGAAGATACCGAGGCGCTGGCTGCCTTTCATGAGAGTACGACGATTGCGCAGGACACCGGGCTTCCCATGGTCGCGACTACCGCCAGAATCAACGCCGCGCGCGCGGCGTTGCGGCTCGGCCAACCGCAAGACAGCCGGCTCTGGCTCGATCAATCCCTCGATCAAGCCCGTGAACTGTCCCCGTCTTACAACAAGGCTATTGGCTTGATTAATATCGGGCTGGGCTACGGGCACCTGCGGCCGCTCCTGCCCGCCATCGGCGATGCGCTGCTCATACGAGCCGCCGGCGTGCTGCAGGAAGCGGTGGCCCTATCCGAACGATTGGGAGATGCCCGCACCTTGTCCTATGCGCTCGGCTATCTCGGGCATCTCTACGAAACAGAACGCCGCACCGAGGAAGCGCTGCAGTTGTCCCGACGCGCCGCGTTCTCCGCGCAATCCGCGGGCGTACCGGAGGCGCTCTACCGTTGGCAGTGGCAGGTGGGCCGGCTGCTGGCGTCGAGCGGGCACCTCGACGACGCCATCGCCTCCTACCGGCAGGCCGCCGCGACCTTGCTGCCCATCAGACCGGAAGTGGCCCGCGCCTCCTATGAGGCGTCGACTCCTGACCAGGAATCGGTGCGCCCCTTATTTTTCGAACTGGCCGACCTCCTGCTCCAACGCGCCGGGTTGACGGACGACACCCCCGCCGCACAGATCTATCTCCTGACTGCGCGCGACGCAATCGAAGCCTTCAAAGCGGCAGAGCTGCGGGAATACTTCAAGGATGAATGCGTCGATGCCCTGCAGGCCCGCATCACCAAACCCGACCAGCTCTCCCCGACCACGGCAGTCATCTATCCGATCATGTTCGCAGACCGATTGGACATGCTCGTCAGCCTCCCGACCGGGATGATGCGGATCTCTGTGCCCATCCCTGCCGTGACATTGGCGCAGGAAGTACGCGCATTCCGCCGCACGGTCGAGAAGCGGACGACCAGGGAATATCTTCCCCATGCTCAACAGCTCTATGACTGGCTGGTTCGACCGATCGAGGCAGAACTGACCCGCTTGCACATCAATACGCTGGTGTTTGTCCCCGACGGAGCGCTCCGCACCATTCCCCTGGCCGCCTTGCACGATGGAACCGGCTTCCTCATTCAGAAATTTGCCGTCGCGCTGACCCCCGGGCTCAATCTCACGGACCCCCACCCGATTGACCGCGAGACCGTCCGGTTCCTGTCCATCGGACTGACCCATGCCGTCCAGGGGTTCCCGGCGCTCCCCTATGTGGCCGAAGAAATGGGAGCGATCCACGATCTCTATCGAGGCGATCAACTGCTCAACAGCGAATTTCAGACCACCAGACTGGAGCAGGAATTGCGGGACGGTCAGTTCGGCGTGCTGCACATTGCCACTCACGGAAAGTTTTCGACGGATGCGAACGAGAGTTTTCTGCTCACGTTCGACGGAAAACTCACCGTGAACCAGCTGGACCGGCTGGTCGGCTTGTACCGGTTCCGGCAGGCACCGCTCGAACTCCTGACCCTCAGCGCCTGCCAGACCGGCGTCGGCGATGATCGCGCCGCCCTCGGCCTCGCGGGAATCGCCATCAAGGCCGGCGCCAGAAGCGCGATCGCCACATTGTGGTTCATCAACGATGAAGCCTCCGCCGCGCTGATTACCGAATTCTACCGGCGGCTCCGGAATCCATCAATTTCCAAAGCGGTCGCCTTGCAACAGGCTCAGACGAAGTTGTTGGCTGATCGGGTGTATGAGCATCCGGCTTACTGGTCACCCTTCTTGTTGCTCAATAACTGGCTATAAAGGGTTTCGACCATATGCTAGAGTACGATTCATGCATCGACATTCACCATAGAGCCTCAGCAAGAGGGGGTGCACGGTGAAACCCACGTTGTTGGTTTGCATCATCAGTATAATGCCCCTGGGCCTGACACTTGCGGAGCCGACGCAGGCCACGGCAGGACCCGAGCCATCCGACGCCCCTCAAGTTGCCGGCCCCGACGACCTGTCGCTGCCGGTCTATACCCCACCCAGAAAATATTCCCCGCGCGCGCGTGTCGGTGGGGAAATGCGCGGGACAGGCGGCAGCGACCCTGAAATTCAAGCTCTCGTCCCTGATCATGTCGGCCTCACCATCAATCAAACGCCGGTGCTGAATTGGTTTCTTTCCAAACTCACGGCCTATACGGTTCGTTTCACGCTGATCGATAATCGCTCGATCAAGCCGGTGCATGAAGCACCCATCCCTTCTCCAACGAAGGCAGGAATTCAGACGATCAATCTGAAGGAGTTGGGACTGACACTCGAGCCGGACGTGCAGTATCGATGGTACGTCTCTGTGATTCGTAACCCCGACTCGCCATCGCAGGATATCGTGGCGGGGGGAGTCATCGAGCGCTGCGAGTTCAATGCCTGTCTGGTCGAAGCAGGCCCGCACCTCACCTGCAGCACGCAGAGCGTGCAGGACAACGCCCGCCAGGGCTTCTGGTACGACGCGATGGCCTGTCTCTGCGCGCTCATCGATGCCCGCCCCACCGACGCCCCGCTCCGACGCATGCGCGCTGCGCTGCTGAAACAAGTCGGTCTACACGGAGTGGCCGAATGGGATCTTCGCTCCCTCACGACCCCGACCAGATAGCGCTCCTCTGATTCCTTCCCTCTTTGCCATGACAAGCCGCGATTCCTTCGCCCACCGGAGAATCCTTTCCGATTCACTTACGGATCACATCTGATCCACCCTCGTCGACTCCTACCGTCATACATAACGATGGGCATCGGCTCAGCTCCGCTTTTTCCAACAATCTTCTCCAAAAACATGCCCGTGCAATCAGACAGGGCCACTGGCATACGGCTTGCGAACTCCTCCAGAAAGAACTTGAGGCCACACTCCTCAGGAGTCCACACCGTGACACAGGAATTGATCAACTGGGTGTTGTTAGCGGGGCTGGTAGGAATCTCGTGGCTCATGGTCATCACGATCACCGGCGACGATCGCCGCACTGACAAAGGGGTTCATACCCATGAGACAAAAGAGCTCTCAAAAGACGGGACACCTTCGCACCGAGGGATGGCGGTCTGATCGGAAAGCAGACGATCGTCTCCTGCCCCTATCGAGTCAGACTGCCGCTGTTGATCTTCACGCCCCATCCCTCAACGGGGTGACTGCCACCGCAGATTCTCGTAATCAGCGCATCACCGTCCTTCTCCCGACGACTCTGATCGAACGCTTGCGAAACGCCATTTACTGGACCGAACAGCGCACGATGGCCCGGGTCATTGCTGATGCCATTGATGATGCGGTGGCCGAGATGGAGCACACCAACGGCGGCCTATTTCCTCTTCGCCTCGCTCCGCTGAAACGAGGGCGACCTCGCCGCGTTCCCCCTGCACAACGCCTTTCCATTACCGAGCCGCTCCTGTAGGCGCCGCCGGTGGACTCGACCGTCAGCGCTCGATGCCGAAGTAAGGAAATGCAATGAACGCCGCGCTGAGACGATCAGGCCATCCGATGCTAGCCATGCTGCTGACCGTCAGCCTGAGCGGCCCGGCGCAGGCGGAATCCCCCGCCCCAGACTCAACCAATGTGACCGACTCAGCCCCCCACATCGACGCCATCGAATTGATCAAAGAAGCAGACATCGTGAGCATCGCTTCACGCTATGAACCGCCGATCTCGCAAGCCCCGTCGAACGGTGATCGCCGCTCGGTCTATAACGACGTACAAGGCACGATGAACCGGCTCTGGCACGACAAGGCTGAAGTGGCAGAATCCGCACTCAGCGCACTCTACGACAAGCACCAGGAGTATCCTCTTGGCGAAACGATCGGCAGCCGGGCGATGGGCTGGATGATGATGAGGTTCTAAATGGTTTCCTTAAGTGGTATATCTACACTAGGCTTGCGCGATTCTCGTTATTGTGCGGCGCAACACAGGAACACTGAGCCTTGGGCAACGGTAAGTCAGGCCGTTTCCTATCCCTAAGGCTTTACTGACTGAGGGCGCTATGGCCGGCGAAGCCCCTTCCCATACCGTGCTCGTCGTGGAAGACAATCCGGACATTGCCGTGAGCCTGCAGGACCTGCTCGCCCACGACGGCTATACCGTCTATACCGCCGACTCTTGCGCCGGCGCGCTCACCCGGCTCCATGCCCATCACTTTAATGCGGTCTTGCTCGATCTAACCTTGCCGGACGGCGATGGCCTCGAGGTGCTCGCCACGATCCAACAGCTGGACCCGCATTTGCCCGTAATCATCGTCACGGCCAGCACGGCGACGGAGAAAACGGTGGGGTCGCTGACGCGGGGGGCCTTCGCCTATTTAACCAAACCCTACCATCGCGAGGAACTCCGCCAGACGCTCCGCCGCGCGATCGGGGTCAAGGAACTGGCGGTGAAAGCCCAGCGCGCCGAACATCTCCTGACGGAAAGCGAAGACCGCTTCCGCTCACTGGTGGAGTCAGCCAGCGATGCCATCGTGGTGGCCGATGGGCGGGGCATCATCCTCTCGCACAATCGATCAGCTGCGACCATGTTCGGCTATTCGAACCATGATCTGATCGGAAAATCGCTCACGGTTCTCATGCCGTCACGGTATCACTATCGCCACAACGCCGGCCTGGCCCGTCTGGAAGCAACCGGATCGGGGCGTCTCATCGGATCGGTCATCGAACTCCAGGGGCTCAAGCAGGACGGCACCGAATTTCCGATCGAACTCTCGCTGGCTACCTGGAAAACCGAAACCGGCAACTACTATAGCGGTATCATCCGCGACAGTTCCCAACGAAAACAGACGGAGCGGGCGCTGGATGAATTGCGTCGCCGGCATAGCCTTATCCTGACGCAGGCCGGCGAGGGCATCTATGGCATCGATCGCCAGGGGCTCGCTACGTTCGTGAATCCGCGCGCGGCCGCGATACTCGGGTATTCGGTGGAAGACTTGATCGGACGCCCCATGCATGCGCTCCTGCACCACACCAGAATCGACGGGACCCCGTACCCCGACGCCTCTTGCCCGATCTACGCCGCCCTGCACGACGGCGAAATCCATCGCATCACCCATGAAGTATTTTGGAAGCGTGATGGCACCAGCTTCCCCGTCGAATACGTCAGTTCCCCGCTGTGGGAGGACGACACCGTCGCCGGGGCGGTCGTGGTCTTTCATGATACAACGAAACAGTGGCGTGTCGAATCGGGATTGCGGGAACGGGAAGACCGCTTGGAATGTGTGATCCGCGGATCGAGCGACGGGTTTTGGGATGGACAGGTTCTGCCCGGCCAGCCGTGGCATCACCCTCACACGCCGGTCTGGTGGTCTCCGCGGGTGCGCGAGTTGTTAGGATATAGCCGGGAGGAGTTTCCGGACATCCTGGAAAGCTGGATGTCCCGGTTGCACCCTGAAGATCGTGAGCGAGCCCTGGCCGCATTGCGCGCGCACATGGAACAACACGAGCCCTACGACGTGGAGTACCGGCTCCTCGCGAAACAGGGCAAATACCGCTGGTTCCGCGCGCGCGGACAGGCCGTGTGGGACGACAATGGACGGCCCTTCCGCATGGCTGGCTCCTTACAGTGCATCACCGACCGCAAACGGATGGAAGAAGCCCTCCGACGCAGTGAACGGCTGCTGAAAGACGTGATCGATAACACGACCGCCGTCATTTACGTGAAAGGGCTGGACGGACGTTACGTGCTCACGAATCGCCGGTTCGGGCAGCTGTTCAACTTGACCACCGATCAGATCGTCGGGCGCACCGATCATGATCTCTTTCCCCGAGAAATCGCCGACGCATTCAGTGCCAACGATCGCCAGGTGCTGGAATGCAAGGCTCCGGTGGAGTACGACGAAACCGCCCCTCACCGGGATGGGCTGCGCCACTACATCTCGATCAAATTTCCGCTCTGCGACGAAACAGGGACCCCCTATGCCGTGTGCGGAATCTCCACCGATATCACCGAACGCAAACGACTTGGAGATGCCCTCCGCATCAACGAGGAGCGGGTTCAGCTCGCGCTCATGACTGCGCGCGTCGGCATCTGGGACTGGAACCTGCAGACGGACCACTGCTATTGGTCGCCGATCGTCAATGATCTGCTCGACCTCCCGGTCGGTGCTGGTCCCCTCTCCAGGGAGGAATTTCTGGCCAGAGTCTACCCAGAGGATCAGGCCACCGTTCTGGCGGCGCTGCTGGAGGCGCCCAAATCCTCTCAGCCTGAGTTCGCCTATGCTCACCGCGTGCGCCGAGCCGACGGCACTCTCCAGTGGCTCTCATGGTCGGGCCATGTGGTTCGGAGCGCGACCGGGACAGCGACCCGCATCCTGGGGACCGTCCAATCCATCTCAACCGGACAGGTGCCGCCGTCAGAGCCCACGCAGACAGGTCGCAAGGCCCCAGAGAAACCGCGACACGACAATCTGCGATCGTGATATTATGAGGACGCCTCATCGACACCACACGGAGTGTTCCCCCTTCGCCGGATGCCGCGCACCTGGCAGATACTTGGGGGGATTCGCTCTGCTCATCATATTTTGTCTCCTCGGATCAGCCCACGCCCTTGCCGGAGAAATTGCCATACTGCAATCCTCCGACTTGCCGGCCTATGCACAGGCGATCGAGGGATTCAAAGTCACGGCCCCTGCCTCCATGACCTATGTCGAATACGATTTGCGCGGTGATCCAGAGCTCGGGAAAAAGCTGGCCAGGAAAATCAGGGCCTCCGACGCCTCCCTCGTTCTGGCCGTCGGTCTCAAAGCCGCTCTGGCCGCCCAGGTGGAGATCATGGATCTGCCCATCGTGTATATGATGATTCTTGATCCTTCAAAGCATCGTCTCTCCGCCCCGAATATGACCGGCACGCTGCTGGAGATTCCCGCGGAACGTCAATTCAAGATTCTTCGCTCGTTGCTGCCGTCGCTCCATCAGCTCGGAGTCCTGTTCGACCCCGCGAAGAGCGGATCCCGCATCAAAGAAACGACTCCCTATGCGGCTGCCAGCGGGTTCAAGCTGACGGAATTTCCCGTCGGCAGCGAAAGAGAGGTGCCGCAGCAGCTACGCGCGCTCATCGAGACCGCCGACGGACTATGGCTGGTACCCGATTCAACGGTCTTGACCGCGGAGTCCGTCGGTTTCATCCTCGAATCGGCCATGGCACGCCATGTCCCTGTCATCGGCTTCTCGCCGGAGATGACCAGGCTCGGAGCGCTCCTCAGCATTTCCGTCTCCTACGGCGATGTCGGCCGGGAAACCGGCCTACTTGCCAGACGACTCCTCGATGGAGACAGGAAACTCCCGATGAAACCGATACCCGTCGAACGCCTGAGCATTACGGTGAACCAAAAGACCGCCAACTTCCTGGAGATCACCTTTCCCAGCGAAGCCGAGCGCCTGATTGATGAGAAATATTAGGATCTGATTTCTATGGCAGCCGAACCGCTTTCTCTCCAGAGTCCGACACCGCCTCCCGGCGCACCGACCAGGCCGTTCGTCAGCTTGCGGACGAAATTTGTCGTGTTCTTCAGCCTGATTCTGGTCCTGACCTGTTCCACGTTGAGCTGGTATTTTGTGGAGATTCGACGCGATGCCATGCTGCAGAATCTCCATCGCCTCGGCACAATTCTCCTGACCAACATCGCGCACAACAACCATTTCCGATTTGCCGGCCTGGTCGCGGAAGATCAAACGACCCTTCAGCAGTACATCGAAGGTCTTCTCTCCATCGATGAAGTCGTCTATGTCGTCGTCATGGGCTCAAACGGCCACGCTATCGCCCGGTACAGCAAGGGAGCGCGCCAGTCGTTGACAGATCCACAACGATCTCCCTCCCATCCGATCTATCCTCCCGCGGACATCGCCCAACGACTGGCTCAAACGCCAGCGACGGTTCCGCAAATTACCCCGCTTGCCGTCTCGGATCAGCTCACGCTCGCCCCTCAGAATCAAGGCTCCTACATGACTCAGCTATTCCCCACTCTGTCCGAGACACTCTATGACTTTGCCTTGCCGGTGCTTCGGGCATCACCCGCACCCATCACCCCGTTTACACTCGACCCCGAATCCACGGCCATCGACGGGGCTATGATGAAACGGCCCCCGGTGTACGGCATTATTCAAATCGGCCTCACCGATGAGCTCGTGCGTCAGGCCGTGCTGACCATGATCCAGAATGTCTTTGCCCTGACCGCCCTCATTATCGGAGCCGGCATCCTCGGCGCTCACCTGCTGACCTCGCGCATTACGACTCCGTTGCGACGCCTGGCCGGGATGGCCCGCCAGGTGACTGAGGGTACGGCGCCGGTTCAACTGTCCCCGTCCACAAACGATGAGGTCGGCCAATTGACCGGGCTCTTCAATGTCATGGCCCGCTCGGTTCAAGAGCGGAATCAGGCCATTACCACCAACCTCGAGACGATCAAACAACAATTCAGTCAGCTGACCACCCTCCATCAAGCCAGCGCCGCCATTGCGAGCACCCTGGACATGAACCACCTCCTCGACACGGTGCTCCAACTCCTGGTCGGCAATCTCGGCTTCCTGCGCATGGTGCTGGTCCTGCGGCTTGAGGAACGGGACGTGTCCTACATCGCCCGCGTCACGGGGATCTCGCCCGAGATTGCCGAGCTCGCCTATACCCTGGAGATCCCCATACGAGACGATGGCAGCATCACTGCTGATCTGTTTCTTCGCCGCGAACCGGTGCTCATCCAGGCCCTCGAGGCCGCAGCCGACCGGATCTATCCGCCGGTGATGGACTTGCTGCAACGGGCCGGCATCTCGTCGTTTATTGCCGTTCCACTCCAGAGTCATCACGGGACCTTGGGATACATAGCCGGTGATCGCGGCGCACAGATATGCACCGAAGAAGATCTTCATATTCTTCTGACGATCGCCAGCCATGTGGCCGCCGCAATTGACAACGCCCGCGCCTATGCCCACCTCTCCGAGTTGACCCAGCATCTGGAAGAACGCATCCACGAGCGCACGGAGGAACTCTCACGCGCCAATGACCAACTCCAAGCCCACGATCGACGGCGCACGACCTTCCTGTCGGTCGTGTCCCATGAATTGCGCACGCCTATGACCGCCATTCGCAGTTTTGCCGAAAACATGCTGGATGGTGTCACCGGTCCATTGACAAGCCAGCAGACGACCTACCTCACGCGGATCGAGCACAACGTGGCGCGGCTGGCCCGCATCATCAACCAGCTGTTGGATTGGTCGCGGTTGGATACCCCCAAAGATGTGCTTCGGCCTGAACCGGTCTGTATTGCAGAGATTGCCGCCACTGCCGCAGAGGGCTTGCAGACGGTCGCGGCAGAAAAACAGATCGCCCTGCGGATCCAGCCGGAGCGCCCCCTCCCCAGAATTTTCGGCGACCGCGACAAGCTGGAGCAAATCCTCTGGAATCTGATCGGCAACGCCATCAAGTTCACCCCTCCCGGCGGGGCTGTCACCGTCACGTTTTCCTGTGATGCTGCCGGGATGGTCAAGACCTGCGTGGCCGATACCGGATGCGGGATTGATCCGCTCCACTTACCAAGCGTCTTCAACGAATTTTCAAAAGTGCCGTCGTCGATGCCGTCGTCGCAAGGGGCTCAATTGGGCCTGTTCATTACCAAAACCTTGATCACGATGCACCGGGGAGAAATCTGGGCGGAGAGCACGCCCGGTCGCGGAACCTGTATCTGTTTTACGCTGCCGATCGCGCCAGCTCCGGAGACGGACCGGCAACCGCAATGAGGTGGCACAGGTAGCCCACCATGAGGCTCTTTGCCCGTGTAGGCCGTCAACAGGCCGTATATTTTTCTCTATGAAGTCACTACACTTCCGAAGACTGAACAGGGGGCTTGCACGCTATGCGCGCCAAAATCCTCCTCGTCGATGATGACCGGGATATCCTGCTCGGTCTGGAAAACCGCATCACATGGATGGGGCATGAACCCCTGACCGCGAGCGACGGGGCAGAGGCGCTGCGACTTATTGAACAGGAGGCACCGGATCTCGTCCTCCTCGATCTGGAACTCCCCCATCGCTCCGGGCTGGAAGTGTTACAACAGGTTCGGGAAGCCGCCACCGCTGCCTCAGCGCCCGACTCGGAGACTCCCTTACCCGCCTATACCACACCGCTGATTATTATCCTGACCGCCTTCGGCACGATCGAGCGCGCGGTGCAAGCCATGCACTTAGGCGCCTTCGACTTCCTGACCAAGCCCTTCACGGCCGACCACCTCACGGTCGTGATCAAGAAAGCGCTTGAGACCCTCGCGCTGGATCGCCATGTCGAGGTCCTCCGCAAGGAAGTCGAGGGACAGTACGATCCGATCATCGGAACCAATCAGAAAATGGCCATACAACTCGCCATCGCCAAGCAAGCGGCAGCCACGCCGGTCACCGTCCTGTTGCTCGGCGAGACCGGTACCGGGAAAGAAGTGATTGCGCGCGCCATTCACCGCTGGAGCCCACGACGGGATAAGCCGTTCGTCGCGGTGAACTGCGCGGCCTTACCGGATACCCTCCTGGAGAACGAGCTGTTTGGACATGAACGAGGGGCCTACACCGGCGCGCTGAAGCGGGAACCCGGAAAAATTGAAATCGCCGAAGGAGGCACCGTCTTCCTGGACGAGATCGGCGATATGCCGATGCTCATGCAGAGCCACCTCTTACGCGTGCTTCAGGATCAGACCTTCTACCGGGTGGGCGGCACGCAGCTCATTCGGACCAATGTCCGGTTTATTGCCGCGACGAACAAAGATTTGCGGCAGGCCATCCGCCAGGGGATCTTTCGGGAAGACTTGTATTACCGACTTGCCGTCATCGCCAGCACGCTGCCCCCACTCCGGGAGCGCCTGGATGACCTAGTAGCTCTGTCCGAGTATTTCCTCCGGCGTGCCGCCGGACTCGGAAGCTATCGCCAGTACACACTGAGCGACCGCGCGCTCACGCTCATGCGCCAATATCATTGGCCGGGAAATGTCCGCGAGCTGGAGAATGTGCTGACCCGCGCCGTCATCCTCTCCACGAGCGCGACGATTGAGCCATCGCAGCTGTCGCTCATGGCGATCGCATCGACACCCGATCCGGACTCCGGACCGAACCCGTCGCTGCATGCCTATCATGAAATGATGGAGGCCTACAGCAAGAAAGTGCTGGAGACAGCGCTTCAGCAGAACGGATGGAACCAAACAAAAGCCGCTGAAGCGTTGAAGCTCCAGCGCACCTACTTCACCAAACTACTTCGCCAGAAACAGATCCCCGGCCATCCCCCCTCACCTCATTCTGACAATGAGGCGAACTAGCTACTGATCGACGGCGGACGCATTCAGCCGCTACTTCGGTTCCACACCGTTCCGATCTGAGGGCTTTTTGAGATGGGACAGGAACAGGTCGCCTCTGTCAGCCACTTCAGCAGACCGGCGAATCCCTGATCGGTCATACCTTCCACCCGCCAACCGGTCGATCTTCGGCGGGAATAGACGTTCGGCGCTGACGGCCGCTTCGGCCGATTCAGGATGGGTCGACCTCTGTCTAGCTCAATGCCCTATACCAAAACTATGTGGCGAACGCCGCATGGTCTCAGCGGGGAAATGTATCGGCACCCTCGAACGACACAACGCCAGAGCCAGCCTGGAGGCCTGTGAGCATGGCATCGACGGACTAGGCCGCCCGCCTGAACGGCACCCCTGACTCAGGTGCGGAGGACGGCCCGGACGGGCCTTTCATCTCAGCCACATGGCGATGCTCCGCATCACTTTCCCCCGTCAGCGACCAGACCAGCAGGCCCACAAGCGCACTTACCGTCACCAGACCAATGAGGATAACCATGATCCCCCTCACAATCTGCCGGTAGACTCATCCTGTTTCCACGAACCAACCGGCGTTCAACGGGCGGCTGACACCGGCAACGGGAATCAGCCGCCCCCGTCACACAACTACGCCGCCAGGCGATAGACCCAGCGATCACGCTCGCGCCGAAGATCGGCCGAAGCCTTTGCTTCCCGGCTCATGGCGGACAGCCTCAACCCGCTGAAAAACACCGCTCCCATTCCGATCATCGCAGCAAAAAGATACCCGAGCGGAATCCCTGGCCAGGCCATTGCCGGATCCGACACCATCGAAGCGGCCGTCGGCATCGCGCGTGCCACCATAACCTGATCGGCCTGTTCCGTCATCGTCGCCGTGCGATCCACCGCCGCCAGCAACGTCCCCAGCTGATATTGATTCGCCCCCCAGGCCTCTTCCAGCCCGGTCCTGGCCTGCGCCACATGGACAATCGCCACACCCAACTGCTCCTGAACCACGGCCGCCCGAGCGGCATAGTCCC
This sequence comes from Nitrospira sp., assembly GCA_030653545.1. Classification (NCBI taxonomy): domain Bacteria; kingdom Pseudomonadati; phylum Nitrospirota; class Nitrospiria; order Nitrospirales; family Nitrospiraceae; genus Nitrospira; species Nitrospira sp. Next base: position 137,998 of record JAURZE010000038.1, read on the forward strand.
GGCTGGCATCCACAATCCAGCGACCAAGCAACGGCTGCCAGGTCGCTGCGAATGCCCCCTGCATGCGCCCGCCCAATTGCTCCGCGGCACCGATTGCGTCGCGATTGTAATCAGAGACATAGTGATCCGCCGAGAGGATGCCGCTGCGCAATCCGCGCCTCGTGGCATTCACGATGGAACGCCCCATGACCGCCTGCACGCGGGCCGCGTGGTCATCAGGCATCGTCGCTGCACGGTCCATGATAAATCCGAAGGGACCGCCGGGAAGGGATTGCAGGCTATAGTGCGCGAGTAACGCCTGATCCCATTCCAATGTCGCCTGGGCCGTCATGCGATCGCTCTGCCGCTGCAACAACGTGCGCTCGACAATGGCGTGCCCAAGAGCAGGCTGCAACCACACCATTCCGTTCGCTGAACTGGAGAATGGCTCACCCATCGCCGGCGGCATGGCAACGAGGAAGGTGCCGGTGGTGGCCACGAAGAGGAACAGCGCGCCGAACACAATGGCGCACATGCCAAACCCAACGATGATGTCGATACCGCTAAAGCGATAGGTCATGACAACCTCCTTTCCGCCTCAGGCAATCCGACAAACGGCAGATTAGCCGCGACAGTTCGTGCCTGATTCGGGTGGCTTGATGTGAAGAAGCGGCACCGGAGACGGTGCCCGACGCGAGAGCCGCCGAACGACCGGTCATTCGCCCCGTTGAGGTACAGTCGACCGCCCGTCTGGTGAGAAGAAAACACCCGGCAGGTCCGGACCGATGGGTTGAAGCTCCACGGAGGACCATAGCACCACCTACAGAATGAGGCGGCTGCAAGAAGATACTATCAGCCTACGCTCCGGCGCCGCCCGACGCAAGAGCGGGCAGAGTCCTGCTGCTAGCCGACCTGCGCGAAAGCCTCCGCCCGTTGCTCCATACACCGCACCAAAGTTCTCGCGACCTCATTGGCATCGAGGAGAATCCGACACGTAACTGAACGAGGTGTCGGCATTGAAATCGAATCAGGAGATGAATTGCGCATCGTCAGCTGAGAGTTCGCGATCCGGAATCAGGACTCCATCGAACACCGATGTTGGGGGGTGAAAAGGGCCTTCCATGAAAAATATTTTCATGAGCCCACGTGATCGGATCAGCCGCGCAACCCGGACCACACGCCCGCCTCATCCCCTCACGCACCCCTTCGACGGAGTATCGGAAACTCAAAATAGCCGGATCGACGACGGTCATCGACTTGCCACACCTCACAGTGCGGACAACTGAGTGGCCGGAAACTATTGCCAGCAAACAACCTGCGCCGATCGCATTCCTCGTCGCATACGCAAGACGATCATCGACAACCTGATTCCCAACGGACCAACTCAGATACGTCACCCTGCCCCAGCCAACCTTCCCGCCTCGCAAAGGGGCGGATCCCGGGATGGGGAAGCCTCGTTCGTTTTCTGACCGACCAACAAAATCCGCACGGAAGTAATTTACTCGCCGCGCAATCTCTGCTATACCTGTCACATCGAATCACAACTTTTTACACCGAAGGGGGGTGAAGTACTCATGGCCACGAAGAAAGCAGCAGCGAAGAAGCCTGTAAAAAAGGCTGCCGCGAAGAAGAAGAAGTAGTCGCACCATGAGGAGGCGACGGTCACGTCGCCTCCTCGCCTCTCCCTCTCCCTCTCACTCTCATCCCACTCCCGTCATTCCGACTCACAGCTCGAACAAGATTTCTCCATTCACTTTTCATCGTCGGGTGTCCGCCGGCTCCATCATCGTTCCTACGATCCGATGAGACAGCCCCATCAGTGACTCCCCCTCCATATCCCATCCCGTCCACCTCGCCCCCGAGTTCCCGACCCATTCAAAATCGAAAACTCGCGAGCAGGTCTCATCGCTCTCCAGAACATTCCGATGCAGCGGCATACAGAAGGAGGGGGACAGGGGGAAAGACCAGAGGGCAAACGCACAGCTTGGAGAGGAGAAACCCATCACGATTGATGGGGTGGGGTCTGAAGACACTGAGGCAAGAATGCCACAAGGCAAAAAAAAGGGGAGGTGATGGCCACATCACCTCCCCGACTTCCTAACCGCTGGGTGAAGACCCAAGGCGACCAAGAAAGCAGCAAGGGGATCTTAGCACGAACAGGCCATAGAAAACACGATAGAAAAATACTTAATTTTCTATCGTGTTTTCAATAAGTTGCATGCGCAATACCGCAGACATTCCGTTCTGGACATAGAGAAAGCGCGGGACTGAATCCCCGGTTCGATCCGGAGCGCTGAAGCCTGAATCAGCATCCGTAAAACGCAGACCGAGATCACCACGAGGCGGTTCAGAGTAGAATCGCGACAGGGCAAGTGCCTATTCCTGGGAGATCAACCCGATGCTCGTGACGCCAGAGGCTCAACGTCGGAATCAGCAGCAAGCCCTCATCGCCGCCATCTTGGTAGCAGGAACGGCGGGATGGATGACCTGGCTCTTCCCACTGCTGTGGCCCCTGCTCGGACTCTGTCCCTTGGCCTACAGATGGGTGCGGCGGCCCTGCCTTCGTCGGATGGAGATGATGCGCCAACCGTTTCCCGAAGAACGGGAACAAATCCTTCGCAAACATGTCGCCTTCTTTCTGGCACTCGATGAGGCGGGCAAGACCAGGTTCCGGCAACTGGTGCAGATCTTTCTCGACGAGGTCCGGATCACCGGCATTCGCACCGAGGCGGACGAGACCACTCGAGTGTTGGTGGCGGCCAGTGCCGTTATCCCGATCTTCGGGTTCCACGACTGGGAATATCATCGGCTGCATGAAGTGCTGATCTACCCGGATGCCTTCGATGACGCCTACCGTACCAGTGGTGGGTCGGAAGCACATCTACTCGGCATGGTCGGCCTGCATCATTTGAGCGGGGTGATGATTCTCTCGAAGCCGGCGTTGCTGGCAGGTTTCTCCCCGCATCCCGGCACCCACAACGTAGGCGTGCACGAATTTGCGCACCTGGTCGAAAAAGAAGCCGGCGAATACGGACTGCCGCCGGAAGTCCCCTGGATGGCGGTCCGCCAGTGGGTTCGATACGTGGCGCGGGAACTCGCCCATCCCTCCTCCCGCCACACCCACGTCAGCGATTACGCCTATACGAACGAACACGAATTCTTCGCGGTGCTGGCCGAGTATTTCTTCACCTCGCCCGAACTCTTGAAGCGCCGCGATCCCGCGCTCTACTCCCTGATGCGGAGTCTCTTTCATCAGGATACGGAAGCACTCCTCCCCTCCCTGCCCTGGCGGCGCCCGGGACTCAGCCGCAACGCGCCCTGCCCCTGCGGCAGCGGGAGAAAGTATGCACACTGTTGTTTGAAGAAGACGGAAGCCAACGGCAGGAACACAGGAACCACGGGCAGCGCCCCAGGCACCACGGAGTAAGCCCCCTCAGAGCACAGACAGGCCCTTCTCCACACAATGCGGCACAAAGCGGCTCTGATTCCCATGGATCAACCCGCGATCCTCACGAATCCCGATCCCCGCCGGCTGATCGCCGATCACCCAGGACCCGATGACCGGATGCCATCCATCGAACACCGGCAACGGCATGTACTGTTGAAAGACCGACGTTCCCGCATCATAGGGCCCGGACGTTGTCAGGACTTGATCTCCATTCACGATCGAGATATTGGCGCCCTCACGCGACCAAAATGGTTTTCGGACATAGGCGGGGCAATCCCCCGGTCCTGAAAAGAAGGCGGGCAACAGATTCGGGTGATCGGGATACCACTCCCACAATAATGCCAGCAGCCCTTTATGACTGAGCAGCTGTTTCCAGGCCGGCTCCAGCACCAGCATCGAAGACCTGGACAGCTCCGCGGCAAAGGCGTCCTGACAGAGCCATTCCCAGGGATAGAGCTTGAAGAGCACCGAGATAGGCTCGTTCCGGCAATCCACAAACCGCCGACTGCCCGGCTCCCACCCGATCCGCTCAATCGGCAGCGTCTGCACCCGCCACCCGGCCTGATTCGCCGTATCCGCCAGATAGGTCACCGTCTGCCGATCCTCGTCGCTCCCATCCAAGCAGGCCAGATGGAGCAGATCGGTCGAAGCCTGCCGACGGATCTCACGCCATTGCCCGATCAATCGATCATGCAGACGATTGAATTGGTCGGCCGCCGGACAAGCCTCTTGCAGCCATCCCCATTGCCCGACCGCCGCTTCAATCAACGAGGTCGGCGTATCGGCGTTGTACTCCAGGAGTTTCGGCGCCCCCGCCCCGTCATACCAGAAATCAAAGCGTCCATAGAGCGACGGATCCTGCCGCTCCCACGAGTCGATGATGCGCGGCCGCCATCCATCGGGGATCCTGAGATCGGCGAAACGATCGTCGCGGACAATCCGCTCGACCGCATCGACACAGAGCCGATGCAACGAAGCCGTGGCGGATTCCAGGCAATCGATCTGCGAGTCGGAGAACTCATAGGCCGCATCTTCGCGCCAGTAGCCCCCGTCCAGACTGTGATACGTGAGGCCGACCCGGTCGAGTTGCGCGGGCCAGTCGGATCGCGGCTCCATCGCGCGACGGTGCATGACTACGGCCCCTCTTCCGGCTTATAGAACTGACCGCCGGTCACGCCAAATCCGCCACGTTCGCAAGCATCTTTCGCGGCTTCCTCAGGGCAACAGCGTGGCCGATCGTGATCCGGCACCGTGTCCGCGACCAGCGGCACGTCCGGCCCTTGACCGGCCGCAATCCACACCATCTCCCCCATGCCGTCGGCTATCGCCGCCAGACTCACCCGCACCTCAGTCGATTGCCGCAGACGAGGAATCACCGAGCCGGGCACAGGCCCATCCGGCCATTTCTTTACCATGGGGACCTTTCACACACACCAACAGGAGAAAAAGGAAGGGACAGGGAGGCGGGCTGAAGCTCACGGCCTGCCGGGAACGAACGCTCGAACATCTTACACGGATTCCGGGCAGGCGAGGTGAGCCAAATACGCGAACGTGAACAGGGAGATCGACAGACCCGATCATCCGGTTCTTCCGGTGGGGAAACCGTTACGAAGCGCCCAGCACATCCCGGAAGACTCCGGCAAGGTCCTGGAGCGCTTTTCCCCCGTCGCCGATGTAGACCGAACCGTGCATCGTCGCCAGCGTCTTGGGCTGGAGCGCCGCCAGACGGTGCATGGTCGCATCCATGAACGGGCCATAGGGCAGATAATTCGCCAGCGGGCCCTTTTGATATTCCACCAGCACGTCCCGGCAGCGGCCCACAACATCCGATTCCGTCACCGGGTCCCCATTGCCGGCTTGGTGAAGCAGATCCGAACAGAGAAGCGTCCGCTGCGTCTCTTCGAACAACAGCCCCGCGTCCCAGCAATGTGGCACATGCGGCGTCGCCAGAAACCGGAATCGGTACTTGCCCGTCTGCAGCACCTCGCCGTCCGCCATCCCTTTGGCGGGCCGGACCGCAAGACAATCATCCACACTCACGAGCTTGCCCACCAGGCTGCAGACCGCCGTGGCATGCCTGGCCGCCTCCTGCCACTCCGGCAGCGACCCGCACTCGTCGGCCTCGAAATGGCTGAACCCGATCCAGCGCAACGACTGGGGATCGATCAGCGCCCCCACCGCTTCCTTCACCGCCGGAAACAGCGCGCGAGGACCGGTGTGAAAAAGCAGCGGCTCGGCATCGCGCACGAGGAACTGGCTGAACTGCAGATTGAACGGCTCGAGAAATGTCGTGATGCGGAACAGGTCCGGAGCGACTTCAGTAATCTGCGCCATAGGTCCTCCTCGTAGGGTGAGACGGACATCGTACGAGCCCTCCGACGGGAGGGTCAATCCGCGCAAACCATTAGGAAGCAGCGGGAGACGCCGACGCGGGCCCCGTCTATCGCAAGTCCGTCGGCGCTCGAATAAACCGCCTTCCCGAGCCCATTACTGGTAGGATGACAAGGTTCATCTCGTCAGCCTCTCGCATCGATTGAAAGGAACTGCACGTGAATACAACACAGGTCATCGCAGCAGGCATCGTACTTGCGCTCATCGGAACCCCGGCCGTCTCCCTGGCGAAAGCCCGGGGCGGATCAGGCGGAGGGTATTCCAGCGGATCCCGGAGCAGCAGTGCCTCCGGCAACATCGGCAGCCGGGGTTCGCGGACCCACGACCAGAACGGCGCCCAGCCGATCCAACAATCGACCACCCCGAAGCCGGCCACAGCGACCCCGCAATCAGCGGCAGCCGGTCAGGCCCCCATGGCCCAACCGACGCCGGCCTCGCAACCGTCCTTTTTACAGCGCAATCCCCTTCTGGCCGGGATCGCCGGCGGCCTCTCCGGATCCTGGATCGGCCACATGCTCTTCGGCGCCACCGAGAGCAGCGCCAAAACGAACGAAGCCGGTGAGGCTGTCGGCCAGGCAGCCGGCGCAGCCGGCAACAGCGGCCTCCTCCTGTTTCTCATGATCCTGGGAGCCGGCGCCGCCTATTACTTTCTGAAAGTCCGGCGGACTCCCGCCCCGGTGCTGTCCGGCATCACGCGAAGCAGCGCCGTCGCCGGAAGCCTGCTGGCGGAATCCTCAGCGACCGCCCTCCGGCCCGCGACGACCGACCTCGATCTCACCACCGCAGACAAAGCCGCGTTTCAGCAGCTCCTGACCGACATTCAGACCGCCTGGAGTTCACAGGACCTGGCAGCATTGAAACGGTTCGTCACACCGGAGATGCTCACCTACTTCACCACCGCCCTGGCAGAGAACACGAGTCAGGACATTGAGAACCATGTCGACAATGTGGTCCTCGGCCGCGCGGATGTCCGCGAAGCCTGGATCGAACATGCGACGCAGTACGCCACGGTGGGGCTCCACTGGAGCGCCCGCGACTATACCGTCTCAATGAAGAAGCAGCGCGGAGAACCGGGCTATCTCATCGACGGCAGCGACGAAACCCCGGCCGAATCCAGCGAAGTCTGGACCTTCATGCGATTCGGGGATGGCAAGTGGCTCCTGTCGGCGATTCAACAGTAACCAGCAGCGGGACACGGCACGATCGGCGGATCACCCGCCGATCGTGAGCCAGAGATACGGCGTCAGATAATAGGCCGCGAAGGAGAGCAATACCCCGATCACCGCCCCGAACAAACCTGCCACATAGAGCCCGGCGAAGGGGGACAGAAACACAATGAGGATCATCAGCAGCGCAAGCGACCGATGGCCCTCATAGAACCGCCGGCGGTATTCAGAGTTGAAGGAATGCATGAGAGAAGGATGGGAAGAACTCGGCATAGGCTGAGTATAGAACAACGCTCCCATCCAATGCATGCGGGACAGCAGGCGCGTCCCGGACGCGAGTCTCCACCGAGCCGGGAGCCGTAGAAGCGGTTGTCGAGCGAGCGGAGCGGTCAGCGCACCCAGGGCGGCGTGACCGGCGGCGGAGACACGGGCTGCTCGAGCAGGTCAGAAGAACTCGGGGACGGTCCCAGAGGCAGCGGCAGTCCCGGCGTGGATCCCGGGCGCCTGAATCGCACGACGAGCCCACCCATCACGTCCCATTCACGGAAATTTTTTCTCGCCGACTGCGGATGCTGATTGTGGCACTCGACGCAGGACCGGACCAGCGCCAGATCCGCCGAGACCGCGGTGAACTGATCCCCGTCCGCAAAACTGAGAAAGCTCTGCTGCCGGTCCTTCTCCAACTGAATCAACGCTTTGGTTTCCGCCGGAGTTCTCGGCCGGTTCGCCGGATTGATCGGCGTCAGGCTGATCAGACCGATCTCCACCGACGTCACCTGTCCGGCAGCCGCCTTCACGAACTGCGCGGGAAGCGGAATGAAATGCGCGTCCCGCTCCCAGTCCTCGCGCGGCTCGGGGCCCGCTCCGCGCGTATGCTCCACGACATGCAGCACATAGGCCGTGCGAAACGCCCTCACCACATCCAGCACATAGCGGGCCGTCTGCTCATAGGTCGGATCAGCCCAGGTAACAGAAGCCGCCAGCACCATGAAGCAACCTGCCAGGCCCGCGGCGAGACCGAGGTGACGCGTTGACATCGCACAACCCTCCCGAGTAATTCGACATAGAACAGGACCGGCGGCAGACGAACAGGCTGTAGGGGAAGCCTCCTCTCAGAACAGCGAGGCGCCCAATCGAACACGACCGGAAGTCACATCATTCCCGATAGGCAAACGAAATCATCGGGGTCCAGTGCTCGTTCCCATATCCGTCGATAAAACAGGCCCGCCCTTGCAAGAGCTCCCCCTTCTGTCTCACCGGGGGAAGAATCAACCAATCCGCCCGCCCTTCCGTCAACCCGCGCGACGGGATATCGGTATGGCCAAACAGATAACCCTGCGCCTGCCGCACCAGAATATTCCCTTCCACCCGATGGGACGTGGGGATGAACCAATACCGCGACCCGTACACCACCAAACACGTCTTGGGCACCAGGACCGGCTCACTGCTGATATTCGTAAAGAAAAACTCCCCGACCACCTGCATGCAGGGCGTGCCGTCCTTCTGCCCCATCTCCCACCACACATTGGCCGCCTGCGCCGGCAAGACCACCAGCGTGTGCTTCGGCACCTTCCAATACACCCGCGCCACGCGCGCGTTGAGCGCATTCAACCATCCACGCACCCCGAGCTGCCAGAGCCGGTATGCGCCACCGATCACCACAACCAGACAGACCACCGCCCCGATGAACGCGAGAAATTGATCCAACCCGTCAAACATAACCATGTGTCCTATCGAATACCCCGGCACCCGCGTTCCCCAAGCCCGTCACCAGACCGCCGGGGGAGTTTCCATACCAATTCTGTCCGTGACCTGGCAACAACTTTTTCGCCCGACGATCGCCGCCGCCCGGCCGAGTCTCGCACAAACCGGTGGCATCCGTCGAACCAGGCCCATGGCCCTCTCTGCGTCCCCGTCAGGGCCGCGGCTCGCTGGACAAGCGGCGCTGCGCCTGCGTGATCGCCTTCAGCAAGGCAGCCCGTTCCTTGTGCCGTGCCTTCGAGGCCGGCACCGTCGCCACAAACCGTTCTGCCGCGGCCGTTAACGTCTGCAGCGTCTCGGCCATATCGCTCTGCGCGGAAACCTGCGCCTTCGACGCCGCGCGGGCCAGCGCAAGCCTTCGCCGGGGCCCCACATACATCTGCGGCGCAACCGGATTATCCTTTTCCAACTCGGGTCGTCGAAAGACTCCCATAATTCCTCCTCACGATCGGACAATGAGAAATAATCCGCCCACTCTACTCGATCCGTGGCAGCAGCGGCAATTGCATCACGGCCTGAAGACGGAGGGGGCGGAGAGGGAGAAGAAACGCTGGAACGGCAGAGGCGAAAGATGCCTGCTCCGGCGATCCCGACGGCGGCATCCGCGGCTTATCGCGCGAGCTTCTTTTTGAGACCAGCCACGTCCTCAGGGGTCGCTCGGACCCGTATCGTGAGGCCCTCGGCATCATAGGCTTCGGACAGGATACGCATCTTGGCGCGGATCTCCGCCACGACCCCTTGCGCCGTAAACGGAACATGCAATTCCTCGTCGATCATTTCGCTCTCAAAGTACCCCATAATGCGCTCACGGAGCGCCTGCAGATCGTCCTTGCTTCTCGTGGACAGAAAAAAGGCGTCCGGATATTCCGCCTTCAGCGCCGCGAGCGCGTCCGGACCGAGACGATCTTGCTTATTCAACACCAAGAGGCTGGGAACATCCGTGGCGCCGACTTCGGCTAACACCGTCCGCGTGACCTCGAGTTGGGAGCGAAAGGAGGGATCTGAGGCATCGACGACGAACAGCAACAACGAAGCAGAGGCCGCTTCATCCAGCGTCGACTTGAACGACGCCACCAGGTCATGCGGGAGTTTTTTGATGAATCCCACCGTATCGCTCATGAGCACTTTGGGACGCGTGTCGGGATACAGCGGTCGGATCGTGGTATCGAGTGTGGCGAACAGCTTGTCGGCCACGAGCACCTCGATCCCGGTCATCGCACGCATCAGCGAAGATTTCCCGGCATTCGTGTACCCAACGAGCGCGACCGTCAATTCGTGTTCCCGTCTCGCGCGGCGCGTCTGATGCTCGTCCCCGATCGCCGCCAATTCGGCTCTGAGTTCTTTCATGCGATCGCGGATTCTGCGCTTATCGAGCTCCAGGCTCGTCTCCCCGGCCCCTTTGCCCCCGACGCCTCCGCCTTGCCGCTCGCTGCCGCCGCCGGTTTCCCGCAAGCGCGGCGCAAGATAATTGAGCCGCGCGATCTCCACCTGGAGCCGGGCTGCCCTCGTCCGAGCGTGACGGCTGAAAATCTCAATAATGACCCCGGTACGATCGAGCACCGGCACGCCGGCGGCACGTTCAAGATTCTTCAATTGGGACGGCGACAGATCGCAGTCCACAATGACAATCTGCGCCTGCTCGCGAGGGCCGGGTGCGGTCTCGATGGTATCATCCGATTCATCGTCGTCTGATTCTTCCGTGATGTCCGAGTCCGCCGCCTCGAACTTCGACGCCGCTTTATGCTTCGGCCGTTCAAACGCCGATTCGATTTTCCCGGAACCGCCGGTCCACTGTGCCAATTCGGCAAGTTTCCCCTGACCCAGGACCGCTGCATATTTATCGGAACTACGCTTTTGCGTCACCTGGCCCACGACATGGTACCCGAGGGTTTTTACAAGACGCGTGAGCTCTTGCAGAGAACTTTCCAGCTCCTCCGCTGTCATTCGAGGGGTGCGGATCGCCACAAGAACGGCATGTGATTGTGCAGGCTTCGACATCGCTGGCTTTTCCTTGGGTACAGGTTGATGAGGGGGCTCCATCTTAACAGGGCATTTCGCCTGAAGGCCAGCTTGCGCCCCACCCCGGGACGGGAGCGTCCCACATCCCTCACTCAACAGTTCAGAGAAGCGCGCAGGACTCAGCGCGGTGATGTGGGAATGGAAACTCAAATGCGGGCAATTCTTGAGTGGGTTCAACCAATAGCGCAGGGTTCAGATTTAGTCGCCCGGCCACAGATCATTCCTCCCTGGTCCAGCCTCAATGAGTTTGAGATTGTCTCTCGGGCAGGAAGGCTGTAGAATTCAACCATCAAGAGGTGCAACGTGGCACTCGCAGCCAAAGTCGTCAAGCGTACAAAAGACAGCTTTCAGTTCAAGATCTCGAAAGAGAACTTCGAGTCCTTTTGCGACTCGATCGGCTTGTACCGCCAGGAGTTCCTCGCCGACTTGGACGCCTCAGAAAAAGACCACCGCGCAGGACGGGTCACCAAACGAAAGTCACTGCGGGAGTTGATCGCCTAGCCGATCATGATTGCACTCTCGACTACTGCCACGTTCGACACACTCTTCACTCAGCTCCCGAAACCAATTCAGCGCAAAGCCGCGGTCAAGACGGATCTCTTTCGGGAGAATCCCTTTCATCCCTCGCTGCGCACGGAAAAGCTCCGTCCCAAGCACCACCAAGTCTGGAGCTTTCGCGTGGACCGATCCTATCGCATTATCTTCACATTCCTCGACTCCACCCACGTCGAGCTGCGCTACATCGGGCATCATCACTTCATCTACGACTACGACATGTTCAAGTAGACCGCGCCACCTGACGCTGCCCACATCCCATCAAGGGGTAGAGGCCCCACACCTCACACTCAGCTCTTCAGAGCCCAGGATTGAGCGCTATGCTCCGCCGTCCACCCCTACGCCCCGCTTGAAGACGCGAGCAAAAAATGCTGGTGAGGCCATTAGGTCTGTCAGAGAGACGAGATAACCTGAATAGGCCATCGACGGCGTAGTGAGGGCGAACAGTCAGAGGCGGGTGAGGCCATGAAGCCCCCCGCCTATCTCTGCTTCGAATGGCCCACCTATTCCCGATGGAACATTCTCCGCAGTCGCGCGATATCGCCTTCTTCTCCGCCCAGCCGGTGCAGCATCCGGTGGCAATTCGCGCAGACCGTGACGAGGTCATGGCTTGACGACACCACACTCTCCGCCAGCTGTGCCAGCGGAAGCACATGATGCGCTTCCGCAAAGCCGTTCCCGATCTCGCCATACACTTCCCGGAACGACATTTCACAGACCTGGCATCTGAACTGATCCCGCCGGAGACAGTGCTCAACCGAGGGACGGTCCTGTTCACGGGCCAGATGCTGGCGCACGGCGTGACGGTTTACCACTCGAACGTAGTCCTGCTCGCGATCGCTCTCGCGTGGCAGCGCGTCGGGCTGCCGGCTCTTCATGACGCTCTCAAAAAACCCCGTGGCCTGGCCCACCAGGATCCGGATGGTCTCCGGGTCCTCCGGAAGAGCCGACCCATACTGCCCGTAATAAGAATAATCGCCTTCACTCTCGTGGAACTCTTCATAGATGGGCCGGTCATATTCGCTGGCGCCTAGCGGTTTCTTCAGCACATAGTCTGATCGTGAGCCGGTAGCGAGCCGCATGTCCTTGTCGTTCAATTGCCGCACAGACCGAAGCGACTCCGGCAAGACGGCGATTCTCCTTCGCAGCTTGTCCGCTTGCGCCGCATAGAACCCGTACCACAGTCTCCGCTGACCTTCTCGAGCCCATTCGCAGTACCAGATTTCCAATCTCGGCTCCCCCAGCCCCAACGACCCCAGCTCAACACGCCACCCGTTGGTGTGAGACTCTTTCAACGGCAGCTTGGCGCGCAGCCGGATCAATCGTCCAAGCCGTCCCGACAGCTCCCGATGCAGCTCGTCCGCAACCGACTTCAGGCGCTTCATATCCTCGACATCCCGCACAGCATCTCCCATGACCACTCTCCTTCAACACACCATGTAACGATGGAACATGAACTGAACCGCGCCAGTCCTGCCTACTGCGCCACAGCCGTTGGCATCTTGACGATACCCGCCATAACCAGTCCAACGCACTCTACCCTATTCTCACGTTGTTGTGCCCCTCACTCCCACCATTGTTTGCCCGCCCCCGGTTACAGAATATTTACCCTCCTGCTACGTGCCTGTAACATTCCGCTGCCACACTGATCCTGACGGCTTGTTCTTCAGAACCATCACGCGCGCAATCCGAAGGAGGAGATGGACACCATGACCATCAAAGCCTGTTTCAAATCTCTGGGACTCTTGGCCTGGGCCATCGTCGTCGCGGTGCTGGAGAGGTGGCCCCGTTAGCAGGAACGAGAGCCTCACGAACTTAGACAGTCAGTTCGACAGCAATGCCTTCAGTACCCAGGCAATCACTGCCGCATAATCCACGTAGCCGACCACAGGCACGAACCATCGGCGGCATGGTGGGGACGGAAAGTCAGATCGGGTGAAGAGTGAAACGGCGTGACTGACGACGAAAGACGAAAAGGCGGTCGAGGCTGGGACTCACGGGAAGAAAAGTCTCCAGCCCGTTACGTCTTTGACCGGATTATCCCCTCAGGTCTGTCATGCAGGCTGATAGTGCAGAACAAGGAGTTGGCTGGATTTCACCGGGCACAAGGCATAGGTCCTGCCATCATTATCCACAAACTCGACTTCGAACACACCTGGGCCAAGCGATTCCACCACCGTGCCCACTTGCCCACGCAGCAAGCCCCGATCAGACACATCTTCCGTCAGCGCCACCACATCAAGCACATGAATGTCTTGGATCATGATGCAGGCTCCTTGCTACAGCACATAACACGAGGCGAATCGTGGAAAGCTCTCTCCAAAACGAATGATCCACAAACTTCGAACCGTCGCCACTCCGCTCGCGCCTTGCACATTGAAGTCTACCGTATATCGCTGTCCGTAGTCATCCGCACCGAGAAAACTCGCATCCTCGATCAGCGCCGCTTCCAGAAGCCTATGCCGCACGTCGTCGGCCTGCTCCGCCGTCCACCCCAACGCCCGTTTGAAGACCCTCGCCTTGTGCTGACCGCGAGGGTGCTCTGTATTGAAACAATACTGGCGGAGTTTGCGCACATCCACGAAAGCCTGTTCGGCATTTGGGAGCTTCATGCGAATGAATCGTGCACCATAATGAGGACACCCACACACATCATGGCGTCCGCCCAACCACGGATCAGAGATACACGCGGAGGATTCATGAAAGCAATTCAGAACAGAAGCATACCTTAGCCCTACCGCATTTGGAAGCGACCACGGGGCAGAGAATCTCAGTGCCAGCAGGACTGGTCACGGCAGCGGACCGTCAGGGGAGATCGGCCTCAGGTCATGGCAGGCCCGGTCACGTCCCCTCTTCCCACATCCGAAAGTCCTTCAGCTCTTCAGCAATGCTTTTCAGCACCCAGGCAATCACCGCCGCATCGTCCACATAGCCGACAACCGGGATGAAGTCCGGAATCACATCCAGCGGACTGATGAGATACAGCAGCGCCGCGACGATCGTCACGAGCCTGTGGACCAAGAGGCCGGTATAGGCCCCGCTCACCGACGCTTTCAGGAGCCGCACCAATAATTGAAGGTCCTTCAACAGCTTCCCACCGCGGCCTTGTGCGATCGAGACCGCCGCGGCCAGGAGATAACGAAGCCGCTCTTTGTCCCTGAGATACTCCGAAGCCGCCTTCGTGAACCCGCGAAACATCTTCAACGCCTTCAGGAGCATGGCTGGAGACAGTGTCTTCATGTCGTCCTCCCTGAAGAGTGAGCACGGCCCCTAAACGCAATTAGGCTTGAGGATAACAGGCAGTCCGCGAAGGATCAATTTGGGCAGATAGCGAAACACATAGGCAAACCATCGGCGGTGCAGACGGAATAGGCTACGGAGCATTGGGGCTCAGGGGAGGGAAAGACTCCCGCCAAGGCGACTATGTGGCTGCAAGACCTGGCCCCGCTTGGGGTTTCAGAAGCGAACAAGGCCTTGAAGCAGGCTATATCTAATATGGTATAGTACGTCCGGCCATGTGGGAGATCTACGAACACCGCCGAGCAAGCAAGAGCCTCGACCGCCTTCCGCTCGAATTGCTGAAACGCTACGAAAAGTGGAAAGACATCGTGCGGATCTCCGGCCCGGCAGGCCTACGCCTGATCAAAGGTTTCCACGATGAACGCCTTCAAGGCGAATGGGAAGGTCACCGCTCGTCACGGTTGAATGCACAGTATCGAGTGATCTACAAGGTTGAAGAACAGCGCGTTCTGGTCGTGATCATGGACGTGACCGCGCACGATTATCGGAGGCAATGATGAAAACCAAAGACGTTCGTCCGGCAAAAGCGCGGGTGATGGTCTCGGTGGGAGAATCCGTTCGGATTGTCCGTGAACTGCAAGGGCTCACGCAAAGCGAGTTGGCTCGAAGGACCAAGATTCCACAGTCCACGATCTCGGCCATTGAAAACGACACCATCAATCTTGGCGTCGAACGGGCCAAAACTCTGGCGCGGGTCCTCCAGTGCCATCCAGCCGTCCTGGTCTTTCCCGGCTGGGACACGGCCAAGCAGTCCGCAGCCTAGCTCCTGAGAGGACCAAGGACGCAACACTCTCAGGCCCCCGTCATGACGCCCGGTCACGTCCCCTCTTCCCACATCCGAAAGTCCTTCAGCTCTTCAGCAATGCTCTTCAGCACCCAGGCGATCACCGCCGCATCATCCACATAGCCAATAACCGGGATGAAGTCGGGAATCACATCCAGCGGACTGATGAGATACAGCATCGCCGCAACGATGGTCACGAGCTTGTGGACGGAGAGGCCGGTATAGGCCCCGCTCACCGACGCTTTCAGGAGCCGCACCAATAATTGAAGGTCTCGCAACAGCGCCCCACCGCGGCCTTGTGCGATCGAGACCGCCGCGGCCAACAGATAACGCAGCCGCTCTTTATCCCTGAGATACTCCCCTGCCGCCTTCGTGAATCCGCGAAACACCTTCAACGCCTTCAGGAGCATGGCTGGAGACAGTCTCTTCATGTTGTTCTCCCAAATGGGTACGCACGGTATCGGTACGCAATGACGAGTGAGGATAACAGGCAGTCCGCGCAGGATCAATTTGGACCGATGGCAAATCGCAGGACCGAACCATCAGCGGCGTGGTGGGGAGAAAACTCTGATGAGGGCAATGCGTGAGACGGTGTGACGGACGACAAAAGAGGAGAAGACTACCAAGCCTTGGGATTCACGGGAAGGAAAGACTCCCAACCCCTTAAATTCGCCCTCGGCTTGAAGCCGAGTCTATACGAGGCCACGTTTCAGAAGCCGCTTTCTCATGTCATCGGCGCTCACAACTTTTTCAGGCCGTCGCTCAGCCACAACCGCGAGGTCGTGCAGATCTTCCATCAGGCGCGAATAGCGCTTGAGCGACAGCACCACCCCGGTTCGCTTTCCCTGTCGGTCAGTCACATACCGCGGACGAGGTGTTGTTGCCTTTGCAGATCGTTTAGCCAGCATGGCCCTCTTATAACTCACTTGGGGAAAGGTTGTCGAGAAGCCACCCTACTCCTCAGGTGATGAAGCACGCAACCAGACCGATCAGGATAGGAGACTCTCTGAGACATATCGGTTCAACACCCAGGACTCAGCACTTCAGCGCGGTGGGAGTGAAAAGTTGGAGATGAGCGAGGCGTGAGCTGGCGGGAGGGCTTGGGATTCAGTTGTGGTCCCCATTTCCTCCCCCGGAGTCGTCCGGTTCAACGAGACAATTGGCTGCGACATGGTCGCGCGGCGATTCAGACGAACAACGGCACCCTTAGCCTAACCGCGACTGCCAATAGCCAGGCCGTCGTTTCAGATGCATGATGGCGACGACGAGCAGACCACGAGCGTGTTGGCTATAAATAACAGCGAATGGGAAGCGATGCACAAGGAAGCGCCTTGTTCCTTGCTTATAATCCGGCCAGGTATTTGGAGTTTCTCGTATTCGGGAGACGGCAGCAGTGATTTCGTAGAAAAACGACCCCCCGAGACCTGGTCGCTGTGCGTCGTACCATACTTTCGCCCTCTCGAGCTCGTCGAGAGCGGCGGGATGAAATTCGAGAAGCAGTTCACCGGCCATGTCGCAGGCGCCTCTGGACCTCCTCCCAAGGAATCGTCTTCACCTCGCCACGTTCGATTTGCTGTAAACGCTGCTGAATTTCTTCCTGCCAAGCCTGCTCTACATCGATATCCGGAGCCTCATCGAGGCTGACGATCAATTTCTCGGCCACTTCTGCGCGTTCAGTGGGCGAGAGCTTGAGGGCTTGTTCTACGATAGCTTGTGACTTGTCCGTCATGATCGACCTCCCTTCACTGCTCTACCGGTCGTAATCCTGCAGGGCTGGACACTTACATATACTCGATGAAATCCAGCACTTCCGGCCCGAGCGTGTCCGGAAGCTTCTGCGCTTCTTGAAACATTCGCTCCGCTGTTAGTAGGCCACCCGGGCCACAGTCAGGGCCCTATTATGGTCTGAAACCCCTTCTGGAAACAACTGATGCACCTTTCAGAGTCCACCTTCTTGCGCATGCGGCACGTGCTCCATAGCCCCCATATCAAGGCGGTTGGCCGGGTTGAAGGGATGATCCGGCGCGAACGCCGGCGCGGCTAGATTGAAGATAGTATCGTCACGCTCGTATTGCTCAGGAAAGATTTGCTCGGCAAAGGAGAGCGCGTCAACCAGGAGCAAGCCCATCAGTAACAGGATCCACATCGCGCGCCTCCAGGCTCAACCGCGACCAGTCTATCTCTACTCAGCACCCCGAAACCCAGGGCTCAGGACTATGAACTCAGCACTTCAGAGGAGCACTCAGGACCCAGGACTCAGCACTCAATGCTCAGCACTTCACCGCGGTGGGGGTGGAAAGTTGGAGACGGGCGAGGCGTGAAATGGCGGGACGACTTGGGATTAAGTAGCCTGTCACCATTTTCTTCGCCTTCATTCGATGACTCCGGTATTCTCCATTACTTCCAATTTTCGATAAAGCGTTCTACGATCGATCCCGAGGATGCGCGCGGTCTGGACGTGATTACCGCCAGTCTTCTCAAGAATTAAGCGGATATATTCTTCCTCGACTTGTTTAAGGGTCTTGGCCTTCTGAACATCACTGGCAAGGCGCAGTTTTGGCGAAGTCATCTGCAGCTTGCTATCTAGCCATTGAACAGACACAGGCAAATCACTAGAAAGCAGCTCGCCTGATTGACTTAATGTGACAGCGCGTTCGATGACACTCTCAAGCTCTCGCACATTGCCAGGCCAAGAGTAATGCATGAGCGAAACTAGAGCCGCTTCACTAAGCCCACGAACCGGCTTCGAATACTCTTGCGAATACCGAGTCACAAATATTTCCGCTAACACGGGAATATCCTTCCGCCGCTCTCGCAATGGAGGTAGGTCAATCTCAACCACCTTCAGTCGATAATAGAGATCCCCTCGGAAACGCTTGGCTTTGACCTCATTTGCAAGATCCAGAGTTGTCGAGGCAATAATCCGCACATCCACCATAGTGGATTTGGCCGCTCCCATTCGGTGGGCTTTCTTGTCCTCAATGATCTGCACCAATTTTGTTTGCAGCATCAGTGGCAACTCACCAATCTCGTCGAAAAAGAGCGTTCCGTTATGGGCCTCTGTGAACAGCTCGTTTTCCCAAGCGGCTTCTGACATTGCGGAGCAAAGCACTGGCACGAACGATGCTGCCCTCCGCCCACTGATATGGTGGATAACCTTCGCGACCAACTCTTTCCCTGTCCCTCTCTCCCCTGTAAGCAGAATATTACTGGGGCTATCAGCCACGCGAGAGATAAGGTTGCGAATCTCCTTCATACAGTCGCTGCTGCCTAAGATCCGATCAACGTCGTACATAGAAGTGGTGTTCCCTGCTTAATGCATTCCTAGCTCAGCCAGCTCAGCAGTCACAGCCTTATGGCCGAGCCTGGGCCTGCGGTTGATACAAATATTTCTGAAATCCAGCGAAGACTTTGCCGATCTCTTCGGGCTTGCCCAGGTCGGCCACGGCGTCGGCGATGGCGTTGTGATACTTGAGCTTGAGCAATGGCGAGAGCTTATCTTGAGCAAGTTCCTCCACACCCACCTTCACGTATTGCGCGAGTACAAAGCCCAGAAAGGCTTGCTGCTTGCGGTTGAAGTGGGCACTGATCTCTAGCTTGGCCCTAACAGCCCGCTCTTCGCGCGTGAGTGGGGCGAGAGCATAGGCTACATGCGCGAGCACGTCGAAGAGATCGCTGTTCTCGGCATCGATGATCCGTTGCATTTCGGCCATCTGTTCCGAGCCAAACCCTTTCTCCGCAAGCCCCTGTAACAACTTCACTCTTGTATCAGGCGCACTCCATAAGGCGCGGAGTTCGGCTTCGTCCTGGAAGAACTCAGGTAATTTGCCAAACAGCATTTCTAAAAACTGCTGCGCCGACATAGGCGTCCCGTCGGGATGCCAAAACGTCGTCACCATCATGTGCTGGATGGTGCGGGCTTTGCCGTCGGCCAGTTTCACCTTGATTCTCTTCTTCCTCACATACTCGTCAGTCTCTTCACGCACCTCATCGACAGGTGGAGGCGATGGTGGAACCGTCTTGCCTCCCGCTTTCGTTTCCGGCTCGATCGGCTCCCCATCCCATTCCGGATCGCTGAAGTGGTGGTGCGCTTTCACGAAGTCATAGATCGTGAAGTAGTCCTTCCCGTCATACAGCCGCGTCCCGCGTCCGATGATCTGCTTGAACTCGATCATGGAATTGATCGGGCGCATCAGCACGATGTTGCGGATGTTGCGGGCATCTACACCGGTTGAAAGCTTTTGCGAGGTCGTCAAAATCGTCGGGATGGTCTTTTCGTTGTCTTGGAAGTCGCGGAGGTGTTGTTCGCCAAGTTCGCCGTCGTTGGCCGTCACCCGCTGGCAGTAGTTGGGGTCGGTGCTCGTCTTCATCTGGTTGATGAGGTCGCGCACGGCCAGCGCGTGATCCTGTGTGGCGCAAAACACCAGTGTCTTCTCCTGCTGGTTGATCTGGCTCATGAAGATGTCCACGCGCTTCTTTTCGCGCTCTTTGATCTCGATGATCTTATTGAAGTCGCTCTCCGTATAGCGCTTCTTCGCCTCAATCTCACCTTCCACAAGCGTATCGTCCGGCGTATAGACGTACTCGTCGAGCGTCGTGGAGATTTGCTTCACCTTGAACTGCGTCAGGAAGCCGTCGTTGATGCCGTCCTTGAGCGAGTAAATATAGACCGGCTCGCCGAAGTAGGCGTAGGTGTCCACGTTGTCTTTGCGCTTGGGCGTCGCGGTCAGACCGAGCTGCACAGCCGGAGAGAAGTATTCGAGGATGCCACGCCAATTACTTTCATCATTCGCACCGCCACGATGACACTCGTCGATGACGATGAAGTCGAAGAAATCCGGCGGATACTCACCGAAATAGGGCGATGGCTTTCCATCCTTCGGGGGCCCGCTCATGAAGGTCTGGAATATGGTGAAGAACAGGCTGCCGTTCTTCGGCACTTTGCCTTTCTTGCGAATATCGTCCGGCTCGATCCTTACCAACGCATCTTCGGGAAAGGCGGAGAAGGCGTTATAGGCCTGATTAGCCAGAATGTTCCGGTCAGCCAGAAACAGAATGCGTGGCCGACGCGACGGCTCGCGGCTCAGGTTCCAACGGCTATGGAAGAGCTTCCACGCAATCTGAAAGGCGATGAAGGTCTTGCCGGTGCCGGTGGCGAGCGTGAGCAGGATACGCGGCCGGTTTTCCGCCATGGCCTGCATCACACGCTCAACGGCAATGTCCTGATAGTAGCGGCTGGGGTGCGACCCGCCCTTATCCTCAAACGGAATCGCAGAAAAGCGGTCGCGCCAGGTATTCTGTTTCGCGAAGGTCAAGCTCCAAAGTTCGTCCGGGCTGGGATAGTGCGGCACCTCGCCTTCCGCGCCGGTCTCCATGTCGATGCCGTAGACACCTTTACCGTTGGTGGCGTAGGTGAAGCGAATGGCGAGCTTCCCCGCATAGTTCTTGGCCTGCCCCACCCCTTCGGTCAGTTGTTCATCCCAGGCCTTGGCCTCAACGACGGCGAGTTTATGATTGCGATAGACCAGCACATAGTCCGCAATCAAGGGCTTGCTACGCCGACCGAGGCCTTCGATCCGACCCAGCGTGATGGGATATTCACGCAGAATGCGGCTTCCCTCGACGACACCCCAGCCCGCCGCTTTCAGTGCGGGGTCAATATGCTCGGCTCTAGTTTCGGCTTCGTTCATGAGGAATAAATGGAATCAGGAAAATCAGAATCCTTGACCACGGGATTCACGACTTCACGTGCTGGCACTGTAATAAACCGGAACTCCTGCTTCTTCAGTGTGGCTAAAAATTCCTGTTTGTTTCCACGTAACTCATTTTCCGTCCACGTCTGGTAAATCAACAGCCAATGTTTATCCCTATCTCTTGAGTCACCGGATTTGAGTTTGGCTGCGCGTTCGCTCACAGCAGTCTGCACTTTCTTCAAATCGTGCTTGGCTGCATACTCCAGCAGCAACACATTAGCAATGCAATCGTCGAGTGTCAGGACACTCAATAAATCTTCCTCTTTTATCTGGAGAAGCAATTCATGCTTTAAAGCGTAGTAAAAAGCGTGAGCAATCGTATCCGGGTAGAGTCTCCTGGCCCCCAAACGAACGAGTGACGTTGAAAACTCAGCGATCTTGGTCGCGGTTTCTTCGCCCCCATATTTATCAAATACATATTTATCAAGTAGGGGAACCAGGTAGGGATAGGCAAGCGCGAGGTTAATTGCTTCCTGAATATAAAGTCGCTTCGCTCTCGGATTCAGAGGTCTTTCGTCTCTGTCATCTGCCAACATCTTGATCGCATAGTTCAGCGGTGCCGACGTACCCGCTGCAATGGCGTTCTCTAGTGCCAAATCGAGAAAAGACCGAACTGTTGAAAACCTCACAAGGTCGCCCTTGGGGAAAGCAAAACGATTAAGCTCCTGAGTCCAATTTTCTTCACTTGGCCTGGGAAGAGTAAGTATGCGGGTCTTCTTCTCATTGAGTGACATTTCGTATGCGCGCAAATTCAGGCCTAAATCTTTGAGAAATCTCTCAGCTTCATCGTAGGTATCTGCGTAAAACACATAGTCATCAATGTGACGTTTAAGTTTCGTGTATCCCTTGGACAGCAGTTCATAATCTATGCTGGTCAGAATAATTTCCGAAAGGATGTTGGACGCATGAGGACCAATTATCAAACCGTTTGTCTGCCCATCCCGGGCATTTTGCGTGCATTTGTCCAGCAGATTGCCGGACAGCTTGCTTAAACCCTTTTCATTTTTCGCGGTCTCTCGCCCATGAAGTGCCCACGGGATTGAATGTGTGTATATGCTTGGGAAACACGCGGCGATGTCTGCCTTAACAACAAACTGCGCGCCTGCCTGCCATTCAATCTCATCCTCCTCAAGCTGATAGTGTTCACTCCCCTTGTAATTCATCTCAAAGATACAGCCACCGCCAACATGCCTGACATGAATTCGACTGACTGGTGGTGTAGGTTTGCCGCAGTGCTCCTTAACCTCATCCCAATGTTTCTTGATCGCTAGAGCCTGAACTGAATAGCTTTCCGGGTGCGGGATACCAAGATGTCTTGGAATATTGATATCCCGTAACGCCTCATACCGAATGTAGTCATGGGATTTTCCGTTGATCTCCTTCAATAATTTCTTCTCGTTTGCCTCATCCAATAGGCTTCCAAGCAATGATTCCGCTTGAGCTGCGAGCCCCTTCGAGGTGAAGCAAGGAGGTACTTTTTCCGCGAACAGGCCGTGGTCAAGTAACCCGGTTAAAACATCATTGGTGCTTAATTCGTCGAGACTCCATTTCGGCAGATGATCAAGACTGAAATACCGTTCAATTTTTGGCTTTACTGGAGGGGTGTCTTGTTGGTTCATGGCATGCCCCTACAGTTGACCGGCAAAGGCCTGGTGCAGCAGCGACTTCTTCAATTCGTCCAGCGCGGCGAGCTTTTGCTGATAGATGGATTCGAGGCGTTTGGTTTCTTGGCGGAGGTCCATCAGTCTTTCGGCGATTCGTCTTTGATCTACGGCTGGAGGAATTGGAATCGGATATTTCGCAACGCTCCGTGCTCCGAGATTGGGCTGGGCAGCTCCATTCTCAAATCCTTTGATGAGCCCCTGTCCGAATGGGCTGGTGAGAAAGAAATAGAGAAACTTGCTGTCCAGAAGTGACGACGGGCGGACAATGACCAGAGAAGACGCGACTGCGCCCTCGGTGAGCGGATCGACAAAAGCGGTTTTACCAAGCGTTGCACCTCTCAAGCAATAAACCAAGTCGCCTGTCTGAATCTTACCACTGCGAAGCGAGTCGAATTTCTCCCGAGTGATAAAGTTCATTTCTTTCATAGAAAGAGTTCCGTCAGGCTGAATGTGTCCCGTATTAATCCAAGGAATCCCGGACTGAACATACTCATGGCGGTTGGGATAGTTTTTCCCACGATCACCATTCTCAAACTCGCACACATCGCCGAGTGTCTTCTCCACCCACCCCTTTCCGCGCTGAGTGAAGACCGATTGGAGGTGGCTTTCGAAGAGGGCGCGGGCGTTGTGGAGGTTCTTTTCTGCGTTGGCTGTGGCGGTGGCCAGGCCCTCAAACGCTTCGTCGAGGATGCCGACGATCCGCTGCTGTTCGGGGAGCGGAGGAAGCGCAATTTTCAATCCAAGAACCTGCTCCCGTGAGATTCCAGGGATTGCCGCGCCGGTGGACAATGATTGGAAGTGGTCAAACGTCGAACTGAGGATCGCATGGACAAATCTAGAGTCAGCGCCCGTTACCCGCACAGCCATCAACTGGCGACTTATCGCAACTTCGTCTTGGTCTAGCAAGTTGATTTTGCCGACGCCTGATCCTTTGACAGTAATCAGAACGTCACCACACTTTGCTTTGACCTTCGGATGTTCTGTCCACTTCGAGATGACCGGATTCAAAGGCCCAAAGTCGGAAGGGCCAGTGAGATAGCCGACGCCGCGAGACTCTGTGTTGTAGTCTTTCGCCTCGATATGCTGACCAGAAATGAGTTGGCACAACTGCCCTAGTGTTTTCGTTGGCCACCCCTTCTTCATAGCAACGCCCTGATATTCCTCAACACCTCCGCGCTCTCCTTATCCAGCGCAGCAATCTCGTCCATGATGTCCTCCGGACTGCGGTGCGTGATGGCCTCTCCACCGTTCGGGTTCTTCACGGAGAGATCGAAGGTCGTCTGGTCGATGGTCTTCGCATCCACGCTCCAACTCTTGGGTGAGTCGGCGAAGGTCTTCTGCAATTTAACGAACTCAGCGAGGTCGGCGTCGTTGAGCGGGTTGGTCTTGCCGAGGCTGCGGCCCGGGTCTAGCTGGTAGAACCAGACCTTGCGTGTCGGCGCACCTTTGTCGAAGAAGAGCACCACGGTCTTCACACCCGCGCCCTGAAACGTGCCGCCGGGACAGTCGAGCACGGTGTGCAGATTGCAGCTCTCCAAGAGCAATTTGCGTAGGCTCACAGAAGCGTTGTCGGTGTTGGAGAGGAACGTATTCTTGATGACCACGCCGCCGCGTCCGCCCGCCCTGAGCATCTTGATGAAATGTTGGAGGAACAGAAACGCCGTCTCGCCGGTGCGGATGGGGAAGTTCTGCTGCACTTCCTTCCGCTCTTTCCCTCCGAAGGGCGGATTGGCCAGCACGACGTCATAGCGGTCCTTCTCCTGAATGTCGGCGAGGTTCTCGGTGAGCGTGTTGGTGTGGATGATGTTCGGTGCCTCGATGCCATGCAGAATCATGTTCATGATCGCCATGACGTAGGCGAGGGACTTCTTTTCCTTCCCGTAGAAGGTGCGGGTTTGGAGCGTGGTGAGGTCTTTCGTCGTCAGGTTGCCCTTTGACTTCAAGTAGTCGAAGGCCTCGCACAAGAAGCCCGCCGACCCGCAGGCCCCGTCGTAGATCTTGTCGCCGATCTTCGGTTTGACCACCTGCACCATGGCGCGAATGAGCGGACGCGGGGTGTAATACTCGCCGCCGTTGCGCCCGGCGTTGCCCATGTTCTTGATCTTGGCTTCGTAGAGGTGCGACAGCTCGTGCTTTTCGGTCTGCGAGCGGAAGCGCAGTTCGTCGATGTGGTCGATGATCTCGCGGAGGTTGTAGCCGCTCTGGATCCTGTTCTTAATTTCGCCGAAGATTTCACCGATCTTGTACTCGATGGTGTTCGGCCCGCTGGCCTTCTGCTTGAAGCTGTGCAGGTAGGGAAAGAGCTTCAGATTGACGAACTCGCTCAAATCACTGCCGGTCAGGGCCTTATTGTGATCGAGCTTGCCGTCTTTCCCCTTGGGCGCGGCCCAGCTCTCCCAGCGAAAATCTTTGTCGAGAATGAAGCTGTATCGTTTGCCCTCCAGCTTCGCTTCGTCGGCCTTATCCTGCTCCAACCCATCGAGATACTTGAGGAACAACAACCACGAGGTCTGCTCGGTATAGTCCAGCTCGGTAGTACAGCCAGCCTCCTTCCGAAGCACATCATCAATATTTCTAAACGCTTGTTCAAACATGCAGAAATTCTCCGCGCAGCGGTGAGGGAACGGAGGGCGCAGAATACCCTGTTATTGCCAGGAAATCACCCCGCCTTTTAGGGGACGTGACACGCCGCTGGTGACAGGTGAACGGTGAAACACGCTCGTCGGCGCTGTGTTCTGCGCGTTCTGACGCCCCGCCCCGTAGGACTACTAGGGCCGAGTCGTGAATTTCCTGAGGCCGACGCCGAAACGGTGACAGGGACCAGGTAAACGATGGACATGTGGGAGGCGGAAGACGTGAGCCGTCACACGTTGGGGGGAGCGGACGTGCTGGGTGCTGAGTATGGGGATTCAGGCTACAGCCGAGAGAGGGAGAGAACCAGATCAGACGACCTAGTGGCTGCCGACTTTGATCTCGTAGGTTGGGATGGGCATTCCGGTGACACGGGCATAGAGGACGGCGGGATCGAGGTCGGCTCCGTTTGGCCAATAGATGGTGCCAAGATCTGGATGAACACTGAGTTCCCTGAAGCGGTCGAGATTCTTCAGCGGAGCAAACACACCTTCAAACTTCATCACCGCCGAAAGATCGAGCTCACCCACGACGCCATCTTCAAAGCGTAGACGAACGTCATAGCCCTCCAAGGCGGTGGCTGCTACGATGTCTTTCATAGGGCAACGGCATCTTTCAGCACGTCTTTTCGAACCAGGCGGCGGAGCCCGCGCTCGGATGCGACGTCGACAGAGCGCTTGAGCAGCCGTTCCAGATCGAGTACCAACGCCGCATGGTCCAGCAGGCTTCGACCTTCTTCCATCTCGACGAGAAAGTCGATGTCACTGTTCCGACGAGCGGTGCCGCGCGCGACTGATCCGAATACCCGTACCTTTCGCGCACCATGCCGTGCGGCAATTTGGAGGATTTGGCTTCGTTTGGACTGGAGTAGTTGGCGGATGCTCATCTCATGTCTCCTGCGCGTAGTGTAGCCAAAACCCGCCGGGAACTCCAGCAATGCGCCCCTCTCAGTCCCTGGAAGTGCTGAGTGCTCCACGGAAGTCCTGAGTCCTTGGTACTGAGTTGAGGGCGTAAGAGCTGAAGACGGGAACTGCGGGACTAGGGGGGATCGGCCTCAGAGGGTTTACCGATTGATTCGAGCTTGGGAGAAGAGTACCGTTTTCACTGTTCCCACCAGAAAGGAGGCAATCATGCGACGCTTCCGAATCCTCTTCGTCACTGTTGTGCTGCTCCTCTCCTCTACGGCCCTGGCTTCAGCTGAAATTCTGGCTCTCTTGAACTATGAGAGCAAGCCGGGCCAGCCGGTGCGGCGCGAAGGCATCGCCATCATGGACATTGATCCCGACTCTGCGGACTTCGGGAAGATCCTGATGGAGATTCCCCTTCCGCCCGACCTCGTCGCGCACCACATTTTCTTCAATCGCGACCGGAGCAAGGCTTATATCACGTCCTTGGGGAAAAGCCTGTTGCATGTCATAGACCTCACCCATTTCCCCTATCGCCTGCGTGCGATTGATGTGCCGGACTGCCAGGTCGGCGAGGATCTCGTCGTCTCGGAAGATAACCGGACCTGGTACCTCACCTGTATGGGTTCGAGCAAGGTGATTATGGGCGACGCGCGCCTCGATAAACCGATCAAGACGATCAGCGCGGCGGCACCGGCAGCGGCCTACATTCTGTATCCGCACGGGATTGCGATTCATAATGGTATCGATCGCGTCCTCGTCACCAGCTCCGTCAAGCCGGATATGTCGGAGGTGGGTGAGTCGGTTACGGTACTGGAAGCCAGTACCGGGAACGTGCTCTCGACGCACAAAATCTCGACGAAACCTTCTCCCGCGAAATCCGCTCCCGTCGAAATCATGTTCAGCCCGAAGGCTGATCCTCCCGTGGTGCACATCACCAATATGATGGAAGGGACGCTGTGGGCCGGAGTCTGGGATCCGAAGGCCCGGTCGTTTTCCTTCAATCAGGTCGATGACTTCGGTCCACGGGAACAAGGGATGCCGTTGGAAATGCTTTACAACAAAAAAGGGGACCGCTTGTTCGTCACCACGGCCAAGCCGGGGTATGTGAATCTGTATGACAATACCGATCCGCGGCAGCCGAAGTTCCTCAAAACGATTGCCGCCGCTGCCGGCGCTCATCATAGTGTGCTGTCGCCCGATGAACGGTACCTCTTCGTCCAGAATAGTCTGCTGAATTTGGATGGCCTGAGCGACGGGTCCATCACGGTGATCGACCTGAAGAACGACACAGTCCTGGGGAGCATCGACACGTTGAAAGCGCAGGGGTTCAACCCCAACTGCATCATGCTGCTGCCGAATCATTTTCAGGAGAGCAGCATGCGGGCGAGCCGGTGAGGAGGGAAAGACTCTGCTGAGTGGATTGCGCGCGTCGAACGAGGGCCCACACCTATTTCACCCGCCCGCCCTCGCGGCGCCAAGACGCCGCGTACTCCCAACGGGCCGCGCGTTCCACGAGCAGGAAGACGACCAGGCTGCCCGCCCCTATACCTTGGGAATGCGGATGGTGCTGATCATCAAGCTGCCGGAGAGGACGAAGAGCAAGGACAAGGGGTGCAGGTCGCAGGGCCCGACGGTCCAGACGCCCCAATAGAGCTGCTCGCCCAGCCGGTCTTGCCAGGCGGCCAGGGCCAGGACGGCGGTCAACACGACGGTGGTGGGAATGGGCGTGCCTTCGAAGTAGGCCACTGTGTCCTTCCCCGCGGACAGCGTTTCGGCGGTGACGTTGTACCGGGCCAGCCGGCTGACGCCGCAACAGACGAAATAGGTGAGTGCGATCCAGTCCCACCCTCCCTGCAAGCCGGCGGCATACCCGAGCGCGGCGGGCGCGACTCCGAACGAGATGACGTCGGCCAGCGAATCCAGCTCCCGCCCGAGCGGCGATTGCATGTGCCGCCAGCGGGCGACCCGGCCGTCGAGCCAGTCGAAGAGGAGGGCCGCCGGCGCCAGGGCGGTGGCGGCGAGGAAATGGGACGCCGACTGATTCCCCATGTAGCGCATGCTCAACAAGACGGCCGCGAGCCCGCAGGCGCCGTTCCCGAGCGTGAGGAAGTCAGCCAGGTGAAACTGGCGGATCATCGAGAAGTATTTGCGAGGAGTCCTTGCCACTGCGGGGCAATCTACGACGGAGTCCGGCAAATGTCCAGGAGGCTTCGTCAGGCTGTGAAGCCGATGCGGCGGGATTTGGAGGCGGGCTCTGTCATGAGTTCGCGAATGGCTTCGAAGACGATCCGGAACTGGCCGTCCCCCCACGCACATCCTACGCCGCCTTCGCGGCAGCTTTTTCTAAGAGCTCATGAATCAGGGATTGATAGGGCTTCCCTTGCTTGGCGGCCATCTTGCGAAGCTGGCTCAACAGCGTCGGAGAGAGACGAATCGCGATCAACTGCTTCGCCCTACCGGTGGTCGGCCTGCCCACCCGACGCATACGCCGTAATTCCGCGTCCGTCGCCTCCGGAATGTCGGAGAAATCAATCTGCGCGTCCGGTATAGGCCTGACGCTCTTTCCGGCTCGCCTGCCTTGCGCTGATGATCCGGATGGTTTCTTTTTCATGGTTTCTCCTTCGTATCGTATACACCACGAAGAGGATTCGCCCTGCCAGTGATTGTCCTATACGCCGGCGACGATGCTCATAGGCGGAGTGTTCTGAATCTTCTCCGTCCAAGGCATTGGCATCGACAAAGATCATCGAGGCCTCTTCGAATGGGATCCGTGTTTTTCGAAGTTGGCACTCGCCTTCTTACTGTCCCACGTAAACACATTCTCGTATATACACGAATAGAGCCCCTGCCGGCAAGACTACCGGGACTGCCGAGTGCGTCTCAGAACCGCTGCGGTTCTGCTGGAGGAGCCGTTTCTGATTGAGGCTGGATCGCGACCGGCACTGTGACAGGCGCTGTAGCCTGAGCCCCCTGCCCCGCGTCGAGGAGGATGGCGACGAGCATGTCGCTCATGACGTTTACGCCGGAACGGGCGCGGGCGATGATCCAGTCCACCGTCATGATGAGCGGGATCGCCGCGATGATGACGTGGTCCGGCAATCCGGCGGCGGCCAACACGAGCGGCAGGACGATCAACCCCGCTTCCGGAATGCCGGCGACGCCCGCCCCGGCGATGATCGACGCGAGGACGATCAAGACTTGTTTGGCCATCGGCAGGTCATACCCCAGCGCCTGAGCGAGAAACAGCGCGGCCATGGCTTCGTAAAGGGTGATGCCATCGTTATTGAGGTTCGTCCCGACGCAGGCCGCGAGCCGCGAGGATTGTGCGGAGACCTGCATACGCTCCAAACACCGAAGAGTGACGGGCACGGTGGCGAGACTGCTGTTGCAGGACACCGCCGTCATGATCGCGTCGACCCCCTGCCCCAGATAGATCTTGGGATTCTTTTTCCCGACCAGCCAGGCGACGAGCGGATAGTAGAGGAGTGAATGGATGGCGAGGCCTGCCAGCATGGCGACAAGGAAGATCCACAGCACGGAGAAGACGCCGACGCCCGATTTCCCCACGACCTGGGCGACGACGCCGAAGACGGCGAGCGGCACAGCCAGGATGATCCAGCCGAGGATCTGCACGAGCCAACCATAGATGCGCTCGATTCCCTGCACGAGTGCCAAGACCACCCCGCCCGCTTGGCCTGACCGGCCGTGCAGGTAGCGCAGGGTCGCGCCCAGGACGAGCGCGAGGAGCACGACACCGATGATGTTGTTGCTGGAAAAGGGATCCGCGATGGTGCGCGGAATATAGGACGCCAGATACTCGATCGGGCTCTGCGAGCCGGCCTGCACGTTGGCCAGCGCCGACGACGAAAGCGTGGTGCCGGGTACGAGGTGGAGGAGTTCATCGACATGGCCCAGCCAGGCCAGGCCCGGCTGCCAGAAGTTCATGATGGCCAGGCCGATGGCCATGGCGACGGAGACATTCACCAGACAAATGACCAGCAGCTTGCCGCCCTGGCGAAGCGGAATGCTGGTACGGATCAACGCATCGAGGATCGCAAAGAAGATGAGCGGGATCGCAAGTGTCTTCAGGAGCGTGACGACGAACAGGCCGAGCTTGCCCAGCTGCTCATTCCGCAGACCGCCGAGATAGGGGTCCTGACCGAAGATGGCGCCAAGGCACGCACCACAGGCGACGGCGATGAGGACTTGCGTATAGAGCGGCGGCATTCCGCGCAAAGACGTGTGCATCAGGGCCTCTCGTGAGTCGCGGCAGCATACCTGTTTCGCCATCCAAACGCACCCCGACGCGGGCCACTCACTCCCGCCTGAATCTTTGGACCGTACAGCGGCATGCGGCAGACGGCCTTAGTCGTATAGATCCGACCGGCCATGCCGTGCGGCGACGACTGGGGCCGCTTGCGTCGTTGACAGAGAGGACGCCGTTAGTTGACAAACAAGGGATCGCGGACAATAGTACAAGACACGTCTCGACTGTCTCTGTCCCGCCGCCATGGCGGTTTCCCGTCCGCGGACCCGGCGTCCCCATACTCGACAGCCCCGCGAGAATAGACGGTGCTTTGGACCGAGAAGGAGAGGAAGTTCATGCTCCAGACGATCCCAGACCAACTTGTCATCAGTCTTCCCGTCGTCGCTGATTTCCAGGGCACATTATCGAGGGGGGTCACCCAGGATCTCGGCCTCTCATGCCTGTCTTTCGTGACCGACTCCCCCGCGTCGGTCGGCACGTCGCTTTCAGTGCTCTTCCACTTCGGCCGGAATGTCGCCTATATGCCGCTGGCCGGCCGGGTCACAGCCGTGACGGAGGACGCCGACGTCTCACCCGCCCAGTTTCGCATCGAGATCGAGTTGCCCTCGCTCGGCGAGGCCGAACGGCGCGTCCTCGAATCCGCATTCCAGGAACTCGCGACATACCTGGACAGTCTCGGCGCTCCCGACAACGTGGCGCGCGCGGCGGCCCGCGCCGAACTGGTCACGGCCAATCCCCGCTCCATTCTCTCGTTGTTTATCACCGATAATCCCTTTGCCCTCCCCTATCGCCTGCCCCTCGTCGCCGAGGCGCCGCCACGCAGCGCGGTGCCACCGGCCGGAGCACCGCCCGCGACGCTACCGTCGGACCCGACACCGAAGGCCGCTCCGATCCGCGCCACGGGGGCGACGACCTGGTCCTGGAGCCTGGTCGCGGAAGGCTTCCGACTCGCCGCGCAACTGTTGCGCGACCTGGCGATCCGCTTCCTGCCGGGGCGGGTCGCGCGCCTGTTCGTGACGCCGATTTCGTTCGCCTTCATCGGACACCCCCGCATGCTGGACGATGTGCCGCGGAAGTTTCCCTTCGCCCGCCTCCTGCCCACCCGATTGGTGGAGCGGTGGTTCCGCTATCAATGGCCCTTTGTCGCCTCGTACATTACCGGCCTGACGATGGCGGACGGGACGCCGACGACGGGCGCGATGCTCATTTCTCCGTTGACGACGGAACAGATGATTCGCAATCCCCGCCTGGCCCGTCAGCGGGTGCTGCAAACCGTCCGCCTCGCCGAAAAGATGGGCGCCACGATCGCCGGGCTGGGGGCCTTCACGTCGATCGTGACCCGCGACGGCCGCGATCTCGAAGGCAAGGTGCAGCTGGGCTTAACGACAGGCAACCCCCATTCGGCGGCGATCGCCGTGCAGAATGTGCTGGAGGCCGCAGCCCTGACGAATCTCAGCCTGCCGCACGCGACAGCCGCGATTGTGGGCGGCGCCGGTTCAGTCGGCTCCTCCTGTGCCAAGATGCTGGCCCGGCTGGTCGCCCGGCTCATTATCATCGACATTAAGAAGGATGCTGTCCAGACGCTGCTTACGGACCTCGCCTGCCAGCCGGCCGCCGCAGAGGGCACGTCGAATCTCGATTGCGTCCGCGAGGCCGATATTGTCATCGCCGCCACAAACAATCCGTACATTCTTCTGACGGCGGCCCACTTGAAGCCCGGCGCGATCGTAATCGATGCGGCCCAGCCCAAGAATGTCTCCGAAGAGATTCCTCGCCAGCGGCCCGACGTGCTCGTGATCGAATCGGCTGTGGTATGCACCCCCGACGTGGACGTGCACTTCGATCTCGATCTCGCTCAGGGCGAAGCGCTCGGCTGTCTCTCGGAAACGATGATTTTGACCGCCATCGGATGGCACGGGCACTACTCTCTCGGCAAAGCCGACCCGGCATTGGCCGCCCATATGATCGCCTCGGGCCGGGCTCTGGGGTTCCGCCTGGCGAAATTTCGCAACTCAAGCGGCTATGTGACCGACGAGCAGCTCTCCACCATCGCCCGAGCCAGAATGGCGTAACAGACCATGACCACCTCCGGCTACGCGATCAACGTGCATGCGATTCCCATGTTGCTCATGGGAGGCGTCACGCTCGGACTGGGACTGCTGGTCTACCGGTCAAACCACCGGTCCGCCGCCCATCGCCACTTCCTCGTCCTGTGCGCAAGCATTGCCCTGTGGCTCACCGCTACCAGCATCGGGCTCTGTGCCTCCACGCCGGAGCAGGCGTTGGCCTGGTTCCGGCTCGATAACGTCGGCGTCATGTTCATTTCCGTCGCGTTTTACGCCTTCTCCGCAGAGTTTCTTCGGCTGCCGCGCTCACGGTTCATCCGGCTGGGCTACGGGCTGGCCGCCCTGCTGGCCCTGGCCGTCGTCTTCCGCGACGATTTCGTGACGGGCGTTCGTCTCTACCGATGGGGGTATTTCCCACAGTGGGGCCCGGCGAGCGCCCTGTTCTTTCTTGTGTTCTTCGCTTACATGACCGCGGCCTTTACCGACTACGTGTGCGCCTACCGCAGGGCCACGACTCCGATCAGACGCCAGCAGATCAAATTCGTCCTGATTGCCTTTGTGATCGCCTACCTGGGCTCGGTGGATTTCTTTCCCGCGTTTGGGTACGACCTGTATCCCTTCGGCTACGTGCCCATTTTCCTGCTGACCGTGGTGGTGACGATCGCCATTCTCCGGTACCACCTGCTGGATGCCGCCCTGTTCGTGTCGATGAGTGCGACCTATCTCCCCCTGGTCCCCTTCACGCTGGCGCTCGCGCTGCTCGCACAGGGACTGAGCGACCTCTCCCCCCTCGCACTGGCAAGCGTGCTCGCGGGCGCCACCGTGGCGTTCACCGCTCTGTACGTCACCTTCCAGCCATGGCTGCAATCGGCGCTCAACAAAGCGCTGTTTCCCTGCCGGTATGACGCCTACAACACGTTGACGCGCTTCAGCCACGCCATGGTCATGAATCTCGATCTCGTCAATTTACAGCAGGAGATCGTGCGGACGCTGCAGACCGTCCTGCGCATCGAGAAACTGTCCCTGTTTCTCTTCGACAAAGAGGCGGGCCGCTACGCGTTGAAAGCCTCGCACGGAGTGGACGAGGCCCTGGCCCATTCCATCCGGCTCACGAGCTCTGAATCGTTTGCGCGCTTTCTCCTGGAGCGCAACCAGCCAATCGTCAAAGAAGAACTACAGGACGACCCTCCTGGCCCGGACGACCTAGTGATGCCCGGTCTGCTCGACACACTGACGACGATGGACTCGGAGGTCTGTCTTCCACTGGTCAATAAATCCCGCCTGATCGGATTTGTGAACCTGGGGCACAAGCCTTCGCTGGACTTCTATTCCCAGGATGAACTCAATCTGCTCCGCTCGCTGGCCGACAGTGCGGCCATTGCGCTCGACAATGCGATGCTCTACGAGGACTGGAAACAGACTCAGCTCCTCATCCGGCGAGCGGACCGCCTGCGCTCGCTCGAAACGATCGCGGGGGGATTCGCCCACGAGATACGGAACCCCTTAACTTCGATCAAGACCTTCATCCAGTTGGCGCCCTCTCGGCGCGATGACGCCGACTTTATGAACTCGTTCAGCGCCGTGGTGGCCGACGATCTGGCGCGTATCGAACGCCTGATCGAAGAGATTCTCGACTATGCCCGCTATATGAAACCCAAGTTCTCATCGGAATCGCTGAACGAGATCGTCGCGTCCTGCCTCCACTTCATCGAGGTGAAGGCTTCGACGCTGGGGGTGACAATCGAGAAGCACCTGGCCGAGCCGTTGGCGCCGATCATGGTGGATCGACAACAGATCAAGCAGGTGTTGATGAATCTGATCCTGAACGCCATGGACGCGATGAAGGTCCAGGGAGGACGGTTGAGCGTCGTCACGCAGCACCTGACTCGACTCGACGGAACGCGATGGATTCAGATCCAGGTCTCGGATACCGGCTGCGGAATTGCCCCCGAGGATCTCCCCCACATCTTCGATCCCTTTTTCACCACGAAACATGAAAGCACTGAGCATGCCGGAACCGGACTCGGGCTTTCCATCGTCCACCAGATCATTCAGGAACATGCCGGGAAAGTGGAGGCCCGCAGCACGGTCGGCCAAGGCACCGTCTTCACGCTCGTCCTCCCGGACAAGCCCCACGCAGAAACAGCCGAGCGGCCTGCGTCTCCTTCTCCAGGAAAACTGGTGTTCCTCCCGCGTCTCCCACCTCACCTTACCGGACAGACCGGAACCGACGGGCCCTAACGTTCGCAGCGAGCCCCGATTCGAACTTGCTCTCTCCCCTTCAAGATCCTGCCCTTCTTCTATGCAGGCAATAAAAAAGCCTGCTGATATGAATCAGCAGGCTTCACTTTCCATTGTGGCCGATGGCCTTACTGCTAGCCAGGTAAACAGGCCCAGTTCTTCAGGACGTTGATACCGATCTCAAAATAAGAAAGCCTGCTGGCTTTCACCAGCAGGCTTCTTTTTGTAACCCGGCATCGTCCTACTTTCCCACTGCCTCGCGGCAGCAGTATCATCGGCCTTGGAGGGCTTAACTTCCGTGTTCGGTATGGGAACGGGTGTGGCCCCTCCGGCAAGGACACCGGGAACATTGAATACGTCTTGATTGGTGCGTGCTGTGTGTAGATCGGTTCGAAGTCCGCGCATAGCGCATCACTCAGAACGTTTCATCAGCACTCCGTGACGCGTTCTGCGCGCCGCGGTAAGACCATGTCTATCAGGAGCAAAGGATGTTAAACCGCACGACCGATTAGTACTGGTTAGCTACAGCGCTTACACGCCTTCCACACCCAGCCTATCAAACTCGTGGTCTACAAGTGGTCTTTAGGTAGCATATTGCTACGGGAGAGCTTATCTTGAGGCACGCTTCTCGCTTAGATGCTTTCAGCGATTATCGCTTCCGAACATAGCTACCCGGCGCTGCCGCTGGCGCGACAACCGGCACACTAGAGGTCCGTCCTTCACAGTCCTCTCGTACTAGTGAAAGCCCCTCTCAACTCTCCTCCGCCCACAACAGATAGGGACCGAACTGTCTCACGACGTTCTGAACCCAACTCTCGTACCGCTTTAATAGGCGAACAGCCTAACCCTTGGGACCAGCTTCAGCCCCAGGATGCGATGAGTCGACATCGAGGTGCCAAACCTCCCCGTCGATGTGAACTCTTGGGGGAGATCAGCCTGTTATCCCCGGCGTACCTTTTATCCGTTGAGCGATGGCCCTTCCACGCAGAACCACCGGATCACTAAGTCCGACTTTCGTCTCTGCTCGAGCTGTCACTCTCGCAGTCAAGCTCCCTTATGCCTTTGCACTCGACGGCTGATTACCGACCAGCCTGAGGGAACCTTTGAACGCCTCCGTTACTTTTTGGGAGGCGACCGCCCCAGTCAAACTACCCGCCAGACACTGTCTTCGCTCTGGATTACAGAGCCGAGTTAGAATATCAGAACGTTCAGGGTGGTATTTCAACGTTGCCTCCACCCGACCTAGCGGCCAGGCTTCACAGGCTCCCACCTATCCTACACAGCGCATTCCAACATCCAATGTCAAGTTGTAGTAAAGGTGCACAGGGTCTTTCCGTCTAGTTGCGGGCACCCGGCTTCTTCACCGGAACAACAAATTCGCTGAGTCACTTCCCGAGACAGCGCTCCAGTCGTTACGCCATTCATGCAGGTCGGAACTTACCCGACAAGGAATTTCGCTACCTTAGGACCGTTATAGTTACGGCCGCCGTTTACTGGGGCTTCCCTTCAGAGCGTTGCCTTGCGGCTAACTCCTCCGGTTAACCTTCCAGCACCGGGCAGGCGTCAGACCCTATACGTCCACTTGCGTGTTCGCAGAGTCCTGTGTTTTTGGTAAACAGTCGCTAGAGCCACTTTATTGCAACCACGTTCGGCTTAATTTGTACAATCTCACCTACGCGTGGCACCCCTTCTCCCGAAGTTACGGGGCTAAATTGCAAAGTTCCTTAGGAAGTGTTCTCTCACGCCCCTTGGTATATTCTACCCACCTACCTGTGTCGGATTGCGGTACGGACACTATCATAACTCGCTACGAGGCTTTTCTCGGCAGCATGGGATCAGCCCGTTTATGGCCTTGCGGCCTCCCCATCACCTCTCGGCGTTAATGGCCCCGCGGATTTGCCGACGAGACCCGCCTACGGGCTTGGACCGGGTATTCCAGGGACCCGGCGGTGCCTACCCTTCTGCGTCCCCCCTTCGCTGATAACGCTATGACAGTGGTACAGGAATGTTGACCTGTTTTCCATCGCCTACGCCTCTCGGCCTCGGCTTAGGGTCCGACTCACCCTGACCTGACGAACATAGGCCAGGAAACCTTAGGTTTACGGGGATGATGATTCTCACATCATTAATCGCTACTTATGCCTGCATAATCTCTTCTCTCCGCTCCAGCTGTCCTTGTCGGTCAACCTTCACAGCTGAGAGAATGCTCCTCTACCACTCAGCCCTTGCGGGTGAGTCCATAGCTTCGGTGGCAAACTTGAGCCCCGTTATATTTTCGGCGCATCATCGCTCGACCAGTGAGCTATTACGCACTCTTTAAAGGATGGCTGCTTCTAAGCCAACCTCCTGGCTGTCTGAGCGACAATACAACCTTTCCCACTTAGCTTGCGCTTAGGGACCTTAGCTGATGGTCTGGGCTATTTCCCTTTTGACCACGGATCTTAGCACCCGTAGTCTAACTCCCGTGCGTCCAGTAACGGCATTCGGAGTTTGATTGAGTTCAGTAGCGTTGGAACGCCCCTAGCTCATTCAGTGCTCTACCTCCGTCACGGCTGTCACGAGGCTAACCCTAAAGTTATTTCGAGGAGAACCAGCAATAACGAAGTTTGATTAGCCTTTCACCCCTACCCACAGCTCATCCGAGCTTTTTGCAACAAACATCAGTTCAGGCCTCCTTCGACTGTTACGTCGAATTCGCCTTGGCCATGGGTAGATCACTTCGCTTCGGGTCTATCCTACGCAACTAAATGCCCAGTTTGGACTCGCTTTCGCTACGGCTCCGGCTTTCCGCCTTAACCTTGCTGCGCAAGATAACTCGCAGGCTCATTAAGCAAAAGGCACACGATCAGGCATTCCCTTGCGGGCATAGCCCTTTCGTTGCTTGTAGGTGTACGGTTTCAGGTTCTATTTCACTCCCCTCACCGGGGTTCTTTTCACCTTTCCCTCACGGTACTGGTGCGCTATCGGTCATCAGCGAGTATTTAGCCTTGGAACGTGG
Source organism: Nitrospira sp. (assembly GCA_030653545.1). Taxonomy (NCBI): domain Bacteria; kingdom Pseudomonadati; phylum Nitrospirota; class Nitrospiria; order Nitrospirales; family Nitrospiraceae; genus Nitrospira; species Nitrospira sp. Next base: position 175,929 of record JAURZE010000038.1, read on the forward strand.
TCGTCCCGGATTCCCACAGGGTTTCTCGGGCCCCGTGGTACTCAGGATCTCTGTCCAACAAGTCAGGGTCATGTCGCTTACAGGGCTGTCACCTTCTATGGCCGGCCTTTCCAGACCGTTCTGCTATGATCCTGATTTTTGACTTGCCGACGGGTCCGTATCACCGTCTAACAGAGACCTACAACACCGCAGCGACAACGCACACGGGCTTGACATCACTGCGGTTTGGGCTATTCCCTTTTCGCTCGCCACTACTTGGGGAATCTCGGTTGATTTCTATTCCTGCAGGTACTGAGATGTTTCACTTCCCTGCGTGGGCTTCTCGTCACCTATGTATTCAGTGACGGATAGGCGGCATTAATCGCCTGGGTTTCCCCATTCGGACATCCTCGGATCACGGCCTGCTTGCGGCTTCCCGAGGCTTATCGCAGCTAGCTACGTCCTTCATCGCCTGCTGATGCCAGGGCATTCACCGTACACCCTTAGTAGCTTAACAATCACTTTGCTCCTGATACACATGGTCTTTCATCAAGACCTATTCAATTTTCAAAGAACATGGACGACAGGTTACCCGTCATCCGACGCTGAATAGAGGAAGTTGAGCAAGAAACAGATTCGACACCGACTCAGATCTTTGGTGGAGCTGACTGGAATCGAACCAGCGACCCCCTGCTTGCAAAGCAGGTGCTCTCCCAACTGAGCTACAGCCCCGCAGATCCTTACTGGATAGTCCCCCAGACAGTTGCCTGGAATGCTGCGTAACTTAGACTCAGATGGTGGGCCTGGATAGAGTTGAACTATCGACCCCGCGCTTATCAAGCGCGTGCTCTAACCAACTGAGCTACAGGCCCAGCTGAGCCATGACGCCATCAAGGCCCGTTTTCACAGGACACGATAGATCCTGCAACATGATTCACGACTGAGCCTTCACTAAAATTCGGTGTAAGTGTATTGAAGAGGTGGCCCTCGGCCCTGGATTTTCTTTGGAGGTATGCTCCTTAGAAAGGAGGTGATCCAGCCGCAGGTTCCCCTACGGCTACCTTGTTACGACTTCACCCCAATCATCGGTCATACCGTGGGCGCCTGCCTCCTTGCGGTTGGCGCAACGACTTCAGGTACAACAAACTTTCGTGGTGTGACGGGCGGTGTGTACAAGGCCCGGGAACGTATTCACCGCGGCGTTCTGATCCGCGATTACTAGCGATTCCGCCTTCATGGGGTCGAGTTGCAGACCCCAATCTGAACTGAGGCCGGTTTTTTGGGATTGGCTCCCCCTTGCGGGTTTGCAGCCCTTTGTACCGGCCATTGTAGCACGTGTGTAGCCCCAGGCATAAAGGCCATGCTGACTTGACGTCATCCCCACCTTCCTCCCCGTTCTCCTGGGCAGTCTCTCCAGAGTTCTCAGCTTGACCTGTTAGTAACTGAAGACAGGGGTTGCGCTCGTTGCGGGACTTAACCCAACACCTCACGGCACGAGCTGACGACAGCCATGCAGCACCTGAGCAGGATGGTATTTCTACCTCGTTGGGCTTTCACCCTTCTACTACCTGCATGTCCAGCCTGGGTAAGGTTCTTCGCGTTGCGTCGAATTAAACCACATGCTCCACCGCTTGTGCGGGCCCCCGTCAATTCCTTTGAGTTTCAACCTTGCGGCCGTACTTCCCAGGCGGGATACTTATTGCGTTAGCTGCGGCACCGGCGGTAAACCGCCGACACTTAGTATCCATAGTTTAAGGCGTGGACTACCAGGGTATCTAATCCTGTTTGCTCCCCACGCTTTCGAGCCTCAGCGTCAGAAATGTTCCAGAGCGCCGCCTTCGCCACCGGCCTTCCTCCCGATCTCTACGCATTTCACCGCTACACCGGGAATTCCGCGCTCCTCTCCCATCCTCTAGCTGAGCAGTCCCCTCTGCACTTTCCGGGTTAGGCCCGGAGATTTCACGGAGGGCTTACCCAACCGCCTACGCTCCCTGTACGCCCAGTGAATCCGAACAACGCTTGCCACCTTCGTATTACCGCGGCTGCTGGCACGAAGTTAGCCGTGGCTGCTTCTGGAGGTACCGTCCAAGTGGTTACCCACTCCATCTTCCCTCCCGAAAGGGGTTTACAATCCGAAGACCTTCATCCCCCACGCGGCGTCGCTGCGTCAGACTTTCGTCCATTGCGCAATATTCCTTACTGCTGCCTCCCGTAGGAGTCTGGCCCGTGTCGCAGTGCCAGTGTGGCTGATCGTCCTCTCAGACCAGCTACCCGTCGAAGCCTTGGTGAGCCGTTACCTCACCAACAAGCTGATAGGACATGAGCCCATCCATGAGCGCAATACCCACGGTATTGCTTTCTTTCCGAAACCGAAGTTCCGGAAACGTATGCGGTATTAGCTAACCTTTCGGCTAGTTATTCCCCACTCGAGGGTAGGTTACCCATGCATTCCTCACCCGTTCGCCGCTTTACAAGTGTATTGCTACACCTTCTCGCTCGACTTGCATGTATTAGGCGCGCCGCCAGCGTTCGTTCTGAGCCAGGATCAAACTCTCAAATAGGTGTTCTCTAAAATTGGACCAAGGGCCACCACTTCAATACACCTTACACCTTGCTCAACTTCCTCTATTCAGTTGTCAAAGAACACAACGTCGCGTTCGTGACGCGGGAGGCGCAATATAAACGTTGCGCACTCTCATGTCAAGGGACCCACTCAAAAAACTTCGGGTAGTTTCCCTCAGGCACCGCACCGTCTGGTTGCGGTATGTAGGCAAGAACTCATCCGCCCTCTGCCCTCGAACGAGTGGGAAGATAACAAAGCTCCCCCACGAGTGTCAAGCAACATTTTCATGTATAATGAAAAAAATATGAAAAACATTGAATCACCACTATCCATGCGGCGACGCACGATTCTAAAAACCCTTGGACTCGTCGCGACGGCAGGATTAACCGGCGGCTGCGACGCCGTCGGTTCTGTTTTCGGACGCATGTTTGCGATTCCACCCCGCGAGACCACCTATTTCACGCCGAATTCTAAATTTTACGTCGTCAACTACGCGGATTCCGCCGTCTCTTTCTCCCGCGAGGTGAATATCGAGCAATGGAAAGTTCACGTCAAAGGCGTCGTCAATACGCCGCTTTCACTGGGCTGGCGCGACATTTTGAATCGCGATTCCTACGATCAAGTCTCCACGCTGATGTGTATCGACACCCTCCCCGGCGGCGACAGCCTGGGCACGGCCACCTGGAGAGGCATTTCACTGAAAAAGCTCCTCCAAGACGCCGGCGCCGACGAAGAAACGGCGCGCGATGTGATCTTTCGCGGCATCGATGGCTACGATGACAGCATCCCCTTCGCGCGCGCCATGCAAAACGATGCGATGATTGCCTTCCTGATGAACGGCGAAAAACTCCCTAAGGAGCATGGCTTCCCGATTCGCCTCATCGTCCCCGGCCTGTACGGTATTAAGAACGTGAAATGGATTACCGAAATCGAGGTCTACCCAGGAGATTACCTAGGATATTGGCAACGCAAGGGCTGGACGGACGACGCCACCATCAAGATCTTCTCCCGCATCGACTCCCCCGGCCACTATCAAACCTTGCGCGGCCCCGTGCAGAAATTCCGCGGGATTGCCTTCGGCGGCCCCAACTCCATCAGCAAAGTCGAGCTGAGCTTCGATGCCGGTCGCACGTGGAACGAATGCGAGATTGAACCCCCGATGTCGCCCTACTCCTGGGTCGTCTGGAACTACACCTGGACCGCCCCCAAGCGAGGAAAATTCCAAACGGTGGTGCGGGCGACCGATACAAAAGGGCAACTGCAGATAGCCGAAATCGTCCGGCCGCAGCCAGCCGGCGCAAGCGGATTGCATACGATCATTTCGGAACTGGCAGAGCTGTAGACTTGCGACGCCCGTCGCAATCGGCCGCACGGCACCGAAATTCATCCGCATCCGCCCCCACTCTCGGGCAACGCTCCTTTCCAGCTGCTTCACCTACACTATATATTCTGACTTGCTTCTCTCCGGGAATCTCGCTAGTGATAGTCGCTCTGCTTCATATTCGCTGGAGGGACCATGGCACGACGTTTCATCCTCTATTCATCCCTCATCCTTAGCCTTACCGGCTGCGATCTACATGCTCCGGCGTTACAGCAAGACCGGCTGACGTCCCTGGGATCCGCCCAAACCCATGCGACGGCGACACGTGTGAACGGGGAAATCAGGCGGCGCGCCGTGACGATTGCCGGCGTCTCGCTCAGCATTCTGGAAGCCGGCACCGGCGACCCGATCATCTTCGTTCACGGCGTCGTCACCACGAGCAATATTTTCCCGAAATATCTGAACGCCTACTCGCCGGACTTTCGGGGTATTGCCGTCGACCTCCGCGGATACGGCGAATCGCAAAAACCGGAGAACGGTTTTACGATCGCACAGTTTTCCAAAGACCTGATTGCACTCGCGGACAAGCTGGGGATCGAGCGGCCGATCTGGGTCGGCGTCTCCATGGGTGGGATGATTTTGCAGCAGCTGGCTCTGGATTATCCTGAGCGCGTGCGGGCGCTCGTACTCGTCTCGACGACCGACGGGGCGATGGTGCTCGATAAGGACCTGCCGACCATCGGCAACCCGCGCGACTTTCGCGACGTATCCAAGAACATTATCGTGGAGAGCTTCCCCCAGGGAACGCCCGCCACACTCTATCAGCCCTTGTTGGACCGCATTCCGAGCTGGAACGGCACAGTACTCCGCGAAGCCCTCACAAGCATGGCTCAGGCCAACGTGCACGGACGAATCAATACGATCACCGCGCCGACGCTCGTGGTGGTCGGAGCCAAAGATGATGTCGCGACTCCGGCCATCGCGCGCGGCATTCAGGCACAGATCGTCGGCGCGCAACTGGTGGAGTTCAACACCGGCCATTTCATGATGGCGGAAGATCCGGAACAGTTTCGGAAAGTGCTAGGGGAATTCCTGCAGAGCCTGAGGAAGTAACGAACAACCGCCGCGCTATTCAGTGGCGCGGCGTGAAGTTCCCTGAGATTCGGGCCGCCGTGGTTTGCTGCCAGCGGACGCTCCACTGCCCTGAATCGCCTGCACCTCGCCAGCGGTCAATTCACGCCAGACACCGGGCGCAAGATTCCCCAACGAGATAGGGCCAATCGCCACCCGAACCAACCGCAGCGCCGGGTGCCCGACCGCCGCGGTCATGCGACGCACCTGCCGATTCATCCCTTCGCGAATGGTCATCTCGATCCAACAGGTCGGCACGGTTTTCCTGAACCGAATGGGCACCGGCCGATCCGGCAATGCCGGCGGCTCGTCCAGCAAGCGAATCTCCGCCGGCCTCGTCTTGGTTCCGCTCAGCACCACACCCTGGCGCAATTGCCGAAGCGCCTGCTCAGCGGGCATCCGTTCAACTTGCACCAGATAGACCTTAGGAAGCTTGTGTTGCGGATCGGTGATGCGGTGAGAGAGCGTTCCGTCGGATGTCAGGAGCATCAACCCTTCACTGTCCATATCCAGCCGCCCGGCCGCATAGACACCGGGCAACTCGACATAGTCGGCGAGCGTCGGCCGCCCGTCAGGATCGGTAAAACACGGCAGGACGCCATAGGGCTTATGAAACGCGATGGTGTGAACGCGCGTTGGACTCGACGTGGCCGGTGTCATGCGGGACGTGGATTTCACCGGCCGGCCGCCGCGGTTTCAGCCACATGCAGCTTGAGAAGACTCCGGCTCAGGGTACGGCACCGCCGACAGGGCAACGAAATGAATCGATCTCGATCAGTCGAATGCTCCGCCTGCCTCTGAAGGACGCGATCAGTAGCCACGGCCGAATCCTCCGCCGATTCGCCCGCCGCTTCCCACGCCCATGCCACCGAAGACCCCGAGAGAAAACCCTGATCGCGGCTCCGCACCATACCCGGGCGGCCACGCATAGAGATGCTTCACGCCAAAGGTCGGATACCGATACTCCACCTCATCGAGGCGATCCATGCGGGCTCCGGTCACTTCGCCAACCAGAGTGATCGCCGTCCCCTCCCGGATCGTCGCCGGGTCGAGCAATTCTTGAGTGAGCGCCAGGAATCGGCCTTGCGAGTCTGTCCTCACAACCGTCGGTTCATAGTCGGCGTTCAATGGAAGCTGCAATACTTCGATCAGCATGCCGGCAGCGATCCGCTTTGCCTTCAGTACCTCACCGCCGACCACAATCCGTTTCCCGACCAAGGACTCCGGCGCCGCAAGAATCTGCGCGAAGGTGACATCCTTGTCGAGCTGGGCCTCAAGCGCCGCCGGCACGACAACGTGCGACGCGCAGCCGGGCATCATCAACGCGCTCCACCACAGCGCGGCGATCATCCTGATCCAATTGATCATCATGCCGCCACTATACCTGACCCTGCGCACCACCCTCAATTCTCATCCCCCGTGTAGAATCGTAGGTATTCCCCTGCAAATCCCAGAGCGCTTCCATACAGTCTTTCCGTCACGCCTCGAGAGCTATGAAATCGCTCGACGACGAGAATGCCTGTCGACAGCGCGACTTAGAAGATGTGGCCATCTCCGAATGGTGGATATCACCCATCCGTTTCTTCCGGCATCAGGCTTGCTCTATTACCCGGCATGAGAGCTTCGCCACTCTCATCGGATTCATTCAGTGTTCGCAGCGGCCACAGCATCGCGGATGACCGTGGCCTATTTTCATTCACTCTCTACGTGAGGAGGTTCCCATGACTCGCTTAGCCAGCTTCATCGCACTCGCAGCGTTCTTGACCTTCGGTCTCGGCACGGCCGTCTCCTTCGCAAGTGAACCGGCACCGGTCGAACAGAAGGACAAGAAGGATATGAGCGGCTCCAAAGCCGATGACGAGAGCAAGAAAAAGGATGAAAAGAAGGAGATGGGCAAGTAAGCCTGCCTTCCGGGGCGCAACAGCCGTTGCGCCCCCATTCCTCGACCCGATATATTCCATACCGATATCTATCGAATCTGTAGGCCTCTTCCTACAGGACCGTGGCATCTCACGACAGTCTCCCCCATCTCCCCGCTCCCTTCTCCAATCATTCCCTTGAATAACCAGAACTTTCTCGTCCGTCCCTACGGAAACACTCAGGCATCGACTTTGCTCCTTCTCGCTGTGTTCCGCGTGTCATCCTTTATAGGGAGGAATCTATGCATCCACGTAGTCCGTTCCAGACCTCATCGCTCCGAACCGCCTCGTTGATCGCCTTGTGCGCCATCGCCCCGATCGGATGCGTCACGAATGAAACGCACACCAAAGCGCTCACCGAACTGGATGCCACGAAGAAAGCATCCGCTCAACGGGCCGCCGAACTTGAGGCGTTGAAGAAACAATCTCAGGCCCAATCGGATCAACTCAAACAGCAACTCGCCAGCCTGCAACAGAATCTGGATCAGGAATCGGCGCAACGAAAAACCGCCGAGGAGGCCGCGGCCGCACTGGCCAAAGAACGGGCAGCCCTGGAGGCCCGCTCGGGAGCATTGCAGTCCAAGCTGGACGGCCTGGAAAAAGACAAGGGCCAACTCGGCACCGAGCTGAGCGCGGTGCGCGGCCAGATCGACCAACTCCAACAGAAGCTGGCCGACGAGGCGGCCCAGGTCAGCGCGCTGGAAAAAGACAAACAACAATTGGCCAGTGGGACCGCTTCCGCCCAGAGCGAGATCGCCAAGCTGCAGAAGCGCGCCGCCGACCTTGAAGCAGAAGCCGCCCGCGTCGCCAAGGAACGCGAGCAACTCCGCCAGGAACAAACCCAGCTCACGGCGAGCCTGGAGCAGGAACGAACGCGACTGAAGGCCGAGGAAGCCGAGAAGGCTCGGCTTGAACAGGAACGCGCCGCCAAAGAAGCGGAGATCGCGCGGCTGACTCGCACGCAGGAGGAACTGTCCAAATCACTCCAGGACGAAATTTCGAAAGGCAACATCACGATCCAGCAGGTTCGCGATCAGTTGACGATCAACATGGTCGACCGGGTGCTCTTCGACTCGGGGCAGGCGCAGGTCAAACCGGCCGGAGTGAAAGTCCTGAAGCAGGTCGGCGATGTCTTGAACAAGATTTCCGACAAACAGATCCGCATTGAAGGTCATACGGACAACGTGCCGATCAGTACGAAGCTACAGGATAAATTCAAAACGAATTGGGAGCTCTCCACCGCCCGCGCCACCAATGTCGTGCGGTACTTGATCGATCAAGGTGGAGTAGGCCGGCAGCATATGTCCGCCGTCGGCTATGCCGAGACACGCCCGATTGCTCCCAACGAGACCGAGCAGGGCCGAAGCGCCAATCGACGGATCGAAATCGTCCTCCATCCGAAAGACCTCTCCAAAATCACCGGCCAGCTGGGCTCCACCGGTCCGGACGGGAAATAAGCCCGCCCGTTCGCACCGCGGCGGCCACCACACATCCTGTGGTGGCCGCCTCTCTTCGCCGTGCGTGTCTGAAGACTTCCCCTCGGTCATCACTTCCGCTATGATGCCGCCGTGCCGCAGAAATCCACAGCCCTTCGTAAGCACTTTTATGGATCCTTCAGCTTGAGGATGTCATGGTCCACTTGATCAGACTTGCTGTCGTGTGCACGCTCTCCTTCGGATTGACGGCCTGCGATACCGCCTATATGGCCGCAATGGAGAAGGTCGGATATGCCAAACGCGATATTCTGAGCAGCCGGGTCAAGTCTGCGCGCAATGCGCAGGAGGACGCCAAGAAAGAAATCCAGAGCGCCCTGGAACAATTCGGAAAAGTCGTCGGCTATCAAGGTGGCGATCTGGAAACCACCTACAAGAAACTGAACAGCGAGTTGGAAAGCAGCGAAGACAGCGCCGAGACCGTGCGGAAACGGATCAAGGATGTCGAAAGCGTGGCGGATTCGCTGTTCGCCGAATGGAAGACCGAACTCGGCCAATATTCCAGTGCCGATCTCCGGCGCAAGAGTGAAGAGAAGCTGACTCAGACCAAAGCCCGGTACAACGAGATGCTCGGAGCCATGAAAAAAGCCGAGCAGCGCATCGACCCGGTGTTGAAGCCGCTTCGCGATCAAGTCCTCTACCTGAAACACAACCTGAATGCACGCGCCCTGGCCGCTATCAAAGGCGAACTCGTCAAGGTCGACGCCCAGGTCGATCAACTGGTCAAGGACATGAACAAGTCCATCGCCGAAGCGGACAAATTCATTCAATCGATGGAAAAAGAACCGGCCTAACTCGATAGGCCTGAGAGTTCGACCGGAGGATCGCCATGCGGTGGGAAGGACAACGGGAAAGCAGCAATATCGAAGACCGCCGTGGCATGGGCCCGGCCCGGGTCGGCAGTGTCGGCGGACTGGGAATCGGCGGCATCGTGTTGGTGCTCGCCGTCAGCTACTTTACCGGCACCAATCCCCTGACGCTCATCAATATGCTGAGCGGAGTCCAGAGCATGACGGAGTCCTCCGTCCCGTCAGAACCTGCTGCCACAGGGGCACCAAGCGACCAACTCGGCAAGTTTGCATCAGTCGTCCTCGCGGATACTGAAACGACCTGGAAGCAGTTGCTGGGACCTGAATACGAGGAACCCCGACTCATCCTCTTCAGCGGCAGCGTCCGGTCTGCCTGCGGGACCACCTCATCAGCCGTCGGTCCGTTTTATTGCCCGGGTGACCACAAAGTATATCTCGACCTTACGTTCTTCAACGAAATGGCTCAGCGCCTCGGCGCCCCCGGAGATTTTGCGCAAGCCTATGTCATCGCGCATGAGGTGGGACACCATGTACAGAATCTAACGGGAGTCGCCAAGAAAATTACCCGGCTTCAGCATCAGGGATCGGAGAAAGCGGCCAATGCCTTGTCGGTCCGCATGGAGTTGCAAGCCGATTGTTACGCCGGAGTATGGGGATATCATGCCAACCGCAAGCGCAATCTGATCGAGCCGGGCGATTTCGAAGAAGGGCTCAAAGCCGCCGCCGCCATCGGCGACGATCGCCTGCAGAAAATGGGTCAGGGATACGTCCAACCGGAAAGCTGGACGCACGGCTCCTCCGACCAACGGATGACCTGGCTCAGGCGGGGCTTGGAAAGCGGCGATCCCAGCGTCTGCAACACCTTTGAAGGCATACGCTCATGAGTCAAGACGAACAGGATTCCACGCACCATCTGGCAACCGGCGCGCTTGAGACGCTCTTTGCCGATCCTCCGTGGAATTCGACGTCTTTCCTCGGCGCAGGAGCCACGACCCTCGCCGGACTCGGGGCCTGGATGAATGACATGATGTCCCCGGCCCTCGCACGCGGAGGCGCCAGCTTTATGGGAGGGTTCTTGATCGGCTGGGCGATTCGCCGGACAATCAAGCTCGCCGCAATTGTCGCCGGCCTGCTGTTGACGCTTCTGGCTGCCGTGAAAATGAGCGGCATCGTCGACCTCGACTGGACGGCCATCGAAGCCAATATTTCGCACAGTGTCGCCTGGGCACAGGGCAAGACCGAGGGCTTCAAAGAAATCCTCACAGGCTATCTCCCCTCAGCCGGAGCAGGCGGCGCCGGAACGTTTTTAGGATTTCGGAAGAAGTAGAAGAGCAATCAGAAACATTCGAGAGAACAGACGGCTTAGTCGTTCAACTTTTCTTTGATCTTATTCCCGGCCTTTTCGAACCCTTCGGCCGTTTTCGTCGCAGCCTTCTTGAGCTTCTCGCCGACCTTGTCCACAACGTGCTTCTCTTCGACCTTTTTCACCACCGCTTTGGTCTTACTCTCAATCTTTTCGCCGATATGTTTCGCCGTGGCTTCAACCCGCTGCATCATCCCCTGCGGCTCTTCGGCGAAAACAGGACAGGCTGCGAGCACCACCACCGTCGACAGCGCACAGAGCACCCGCATCCAAACTATTCTTGTAGGCATACCGCACTCCTTTTATAAAGATAGCATAGCATGCGAATCACCTCTTGTCCCTGTACCCCCCCCTTTCCCCTTAGCCTACGCTCTGGATTATACTAGAATGGTTTATCGGCTCTGACATGAAAGGATCTTGCATGCGACGCACTGCTCTCATTCGTTCAATTTTCCGTGGCTCTGCCCTCTTCATGCTTGCACTCCCGATACTTATGCTGACAGCACCCGCGCATGCAGAACTATCCCCTGCGGCGCTCGACCGCGCCAAGCTCGCGACCGTCGGCGTGCTCGAAGATACGCAAGATCAGCGGACGCCGGATAAACCGGGAAAGATTCTGGTGCGCGGCACCGGCTTTCACCTGCGCGACGGCTACATCGTGACCGCCCGTCATGCCGCAGAGAAGCACGATGTCACCACCGGCACCATCATTGAGAAGCAGATCCATATCCTGACGACGGATCTGCACGAGCTCACCGCGGACCTGGTCGGCGACAGCGCCTTCATGGATGTCGTCGTCTATCGCGTGGCGGAAGCCCACCGGGCCAAGCTTCACGCCACCGCCTCCTTTGCCGCCGGCGACGTGCAGCCCGGCCAAGATGTCTTCACCGTCGGCTATCCGATGGGCTGGGGACCCACGATGTCCTTCGGGCATTTGGGCAATACGAATACATTCCTCCAAACGGTGGACACCAGACTGATCCAGGCCGACGTCGCGGCTTGCAGCGGCAACTCCGGCGGTGGACTCTTTAACGACAAGGGGGACGTGGTCGGCATTATGCACGCCATCATCCAAACCGAACGGGACGACTCCACCGCCCACTGCAGCCGCATGGCCTTTGCGATTCCGGCGTTGCTGGCTGAACGGATCGTGAAGTCGGCCATCGACGGAAAGCCGATGACCTTCTCGAAGATGGGCATTCACATGATGGCCGTGAAGGACGGCACGAAATGGCGCATGGCGGTGAAGGAAGTGAATGAGCCGTCCAAGTCAGCCGGCATTCAGAAGCACGACATCATCATCGCGGTGGATGGAACCGAGATCAACGACGCGGCGCATTTGAAGAATTATCTGATCGAGCGAACCACCCCGGGCCAGCAAGTGCGTGTCAAAGTCCGCCGCATTGATGCGGATCTGACGTTTACGGTGACGTTAGGAGGCGGATAGCAGACGGCTCGATTGAAAATCGATGGCCACATTAGTTCTTCGTCACCGACCGCACATCTAGAACGCCGGAAAAGTGTGCGTCGATCGTCACACGGTCACCGTTTCTGAGCATGACTGTTCCCATATCGCAAAGCGTCGCATACGTGGCATTGATAGTACCGGTGTCGTCTGCGACCGCAAATTCCTGAATACACTTCTCGAGCTTACTGCGGGCACCGATAAACTGTTGCATGCGATAGCGACTGACGGTGCCCTCGACCCGCACCAATTTCATATTGTACGACTGAGGATACGCGAGCAAGGAATTGACCTTCACCGGTTCCGCCGCCCACGCCATGGAAGCCAACACACTGCACAGGAACGCCAGCGTTCCCGCAAAGCCGACCAGCCGTTTTGTCGTCTCAATCTGATGACGCATCACTCCCCCTCTTCGTGTGTGTTAGTGGACCGCCTGACGCAGCGGTGTATGCCTCAGCCAACGTATGGACCTCGATGACATGAATAGCCTTCTCCGCTCCGGTAAAATTGAGATGGCTGTTGTCCAATCCGTCCGGCACGATCATCGTGGTCTTTTTGAGATCCCGGCAGGCGTTCATCTTATCCACCAGTCGGCCAACCGGCTTGATCTCCAGCGTCGGCTCAATCGTTCCTGACATGCACACATCGGGGCGAATCGGATCACCGAGGAGAGCCGCAGCAATGCCGACAGCCATCATTCCACCGGCGCTCGGACCATCCATCTTCGTCGGGATCAGCAGGCGAACGGTCAAATATCGAGGGTCGTATCCCACAGCCCTCGCTGCCGCAATCACAGCCGTATGCAATGACCCAACCGATACCGGCTTCAAATTCTCATTGGGCAGAATCTCCGGCCCCCTGCCGTCCTCTCTGTAGCCGACTGTAATCCGCGCAACGAGCCCATTCCACGAGCCGGTAATCGATCCCAGCGTGCCTTCTGATGAAATGCCGAGAACCGGCACGGCCAAAGATACATCAGGAAATAGAGCCGGCTTATTCAAATTCTGGACAGGCATGTGCACAGCGGTCGATTTCGACTCAGGGACAGAACTGGCTTTGAGCGGTGGGAGGATAGGCGCCGGAACAACTTCCAAAGACGAATAGGTCTTGGGCTCCCCCAGCTTCCAACAGCCCGGCCCACTATGGTCCGTGTACAGATCTGATTGTCCAGGCCGTGGACAGACCCAGGTCTCCGCCCAGGCTGTCGGGACGAAGATTTCCCCGGAGTGGAAACACCAGAGACCGAATAGCCAGGACAACATGTGCAGATGTCGATGCTCAGATAAGCGTTCCAACATATGGAGCTCGTTATGGGACTCCCGATTCGTCCATCGGAAGAAAGAGACCTCAACCTCGTCTATTCCTCAGACCCTCGCCATAAGGAACACTTATCTGTGAAACGTACCCCTCAAGACAGACTTCGTCAAAAGAAAGAGCGGTTCGGACACTGGCAGAAGATTCGCAACTAGAAAGAAGGGCAGAAACGATGGGGGCAGATCATACGAGATGCGTCGAACCACGTTACCCAGGCAGGGCTTGATACCAACCGTTGGCCCGGACAAGCGTCACGGGCTGCTCAAAAAGCCGGCTGAGGTTTATATCTGTGAGCAGATTGGCTTTGCTCCCATCAGCGACAATCTGCCCCTCTTTGAGCAAGACGACCCGCTCAATCTCCGGCGGGATCTCGTGCAGATGATGCGTGACGAGGAGCACGGTCTTCCCTTTGCGGATCTGCGCACGCAAGAGGTCTAGGTATTGGAAGCAGGCTTTCAAATCGAGTCCACTTGTCGGCTCATCCAAAACCAGCACAGAAGGATCATGCACCAGCGCGCGGCCAAGGAGAAAACGGCGCTGCTCGCCGGTTGAGAGATGGCCGAAGCGGCGGCCGGCCAGCGACTCGATCCCCAACTCCTTCATCACCTCACGCGCCCGTGCAATCTGCGCCTCGCTGAACTCCTGATATTCGTAGGTGTCGTTGCTCGCGTAGTACCCGGACAGAATGACATTCAGCCCCTCCGCACAGATAAGATAGTCCCGCTGAAGGTCGTGCGACACAATCCCGAGCCGCTTGCGCACTTCCCAGACATTCCCGCCTTCCTCGCCGAAAAGGCTGATCCTGGTCTCGTCCAACGGCAACGGATGGACGCCGCCCGCTAAGAGTTTGAGCAACGTCGATTTACCCGCCCCGTTGGGGCCGACAATCGCCGCATGCTCTCCTTCTTGTAGCGCAAAGGAGAAGTCCGAGAACACGCAGGTCTCCCCTCGATAGACGGTTGCATGCTGAATATCGAGGATAGGACGAGAGTTGCCTATACGACGCGTCTCTTTGACGGGAGTTGCGACCGGCACGGCAGGGGGCAGGGGACCGCCGACTTTCTTCCCAGCACTGCGCGACTGTTCAAGCCCCGTGCGTGCCAAGGCATCTACGCGTTCATTCTCCGGATGCCCGTTATGCCCCCGCACCCAATGCCATTCAAGCTTGTGGCCGGAAGCCAGCGCATCGAGTCGACGCCACAAATCCTCATTCTTCACAGGCTCTTTGCCGGCCGTTTTCCAACCGCGCCGTTTCCAGCTATGGATCCATTCACTGATGCCCTTCTGGACATACTGCGAATCGGTATAGACGCGCGCTTCCACCGGCGATGCAAGCGACTGCAAAGCTTCGATGACGGCGAGTAATTCCATCCGGTTGTTCGTCGTCGCCGGCTCTCCGCCGCAGAGTTCCGTCTCAGCCGTGCCGACACGCAGCAAGACGCCCCAGCCACCAGGACCGGGATTTCCGCTGCAGGCACCGTCCGTGTAGATTTCGATCATCGGCCCAGGCTCCTCGTAAACCGTCAGAATAATTTCCGGCACACCCGCTCATCGAGCGCAGACACGATTCTACACCGCCCCGGAAAGACCGGCCAGGAGTAGAACGAGGCTCTGCTTCGTAACGTAACTATGCTTCGGCAGGATCGGAGTTGATCTTCGCAGTCGATTTCTTGCCCGCTGAGGAAGCAGTCTTCTTCGACAAACCGGAAATCTTCGGGGTCGCGGTCTTCACGTCGGCGTTCTGCGCGCGATGCAGCAGAGCGTGATCCATGAGGACGAGGGCCAGCATGGCTTCGGCGATCGGCGTGGCTCTGATGCCCACGCAGGGGTCGTGGCGGCCATTGGTTTCAACCACAACGGCATTGCCGCTTTTATCGATAGACCGGCGCGGGACGCGGATGCTGGAGGTCGGCTTGATCCCAATGGTCACGACCACATCCTGACCGGTTGAAATACCCCCGAGGATGCCGCCGGCATGATTGGTCACAAAACCTTCCGGCGTCAGTTCGTCGCCATGTTCGGAGCCGCGCTGGGCGACCGAGGCGAAACCTGCACCGATTTCGACCGCTTTGACCGCGTTGATGCTCATCATTGCGCCGGCCAGATCGGAATCCAGCTTTGCATAGACCGGGGCGCCCCACCCGACCGGCACATGCTCGGCCACGGCCGTGATCTTCGCGCCGACGGAATCGCCGGACTTCCGCAAGTCATCCATAAACGTTTCGAGCTTCGCAACAAGGTCGGCATTGGCGGCAAAGAACGGATTGGCTCTGACGACGTCCCAACTCTGGAACGGCACGTCGATCGGGCCCAACTGGCTCAGATAGCCCCGGATGACGACTCCATAGGTCTCATGCAGCCACTTCTTCGCAATGGCCGCCGCCGCGACGCGCACCGCCGTTTCACGCGCGGAGGAGCGTCCCCCGCCGCGATGATCGCGAATGCCGTACTTCTGCCAATAGGTATAGTCGGCGTGGCCCGGACGGAACGTATCGATGAGATTGCCGTAATCCCGGCTGCGCTGGTCTTCGTTGCGAATCAGGAGGGCGATCGGTGTCCCGGTCGTCTTTCCTTCAAAAACACCCGAGAGAATCTCGACAGTATCCGATTCCTGTCGCTGCGTGACGTGGCGTGACGTGCCCGGCTTGCGCCGGTCCAAATCCCCCTGAATATCTTCGGCCGACAGCGCCATCCCCGGCGGGCACCCGTCCACCACACAGCCGATCGCCGGCCCATGGCTCTCGCCAAAGGAGGTAACGGTAAAGATGTGTCCGATCGTATTGCCAGCCATGAACACTCAGTCTCCCGCTTGAAGTCGCCGCAGCACGGCGTTCCAAATCTCTCGAAGCCCTAACCGATCCGCCCACTCTCCGATATAGGGCTCATCGATCATACCGGCACTGACTTTCAGTATCCCCGCGATATCGCGAAGATGCTTCTCGGACCCTCCCTCGCGATAATATTCCATTTTCTTGAGAATCACATCCTCCGGAGAGGCAAACGAGGCACCTCGAACATCGGTGTAGTGAATCAGCCTTGCGCGTTTGAAGCGGCTTTCCTCAAACGGTGTTCCCTTCTGGATCATGACATCAATTTTTAATCCGGAAGCGGGATGGATAATATTGAACTGCCCCTTACGAACCAGCGCATCTCGAATTGCCTCGTCGCTGAGATAGAACTCCTCCGGCGAGAACTGCGCCAGCAGGCCCCGCACATGGGTCTCTTTCAGATCAACCACAACATCGATATCGTTCGTCAGGCGTGGCTCGCCTAGGCCATCGACGCGACCGACCCGGTAATGAGATACGGGATCTGCAATCGTTCGAGCGCGGTCACTAACCGTTCAAGCAGCTCCTGCAGCTCCATGCGATAATCTCCGCACCACCTCTCGGTGGACGTGCGGCATACTCCAATCCGGATGTTCAGCGGAAAGATGGGCGGTCAATATGCGCTTGGCGGAATCCCACATTGCAAAACCAATACTGATGCGCTGAGCCGGAGACTTGCGCCGCAAGACCTCGGCCATCATGGTATCGACGACCTCAATCTGCCCGTTATCCAACCTCATGCAGCGCTCACTCAACAAGATCCAGCTTGATCCGGAGTTCCTTCAACTGTTCCGCACTCACGGCCGAGGGCGCGTCGGTCAACGGGCATTGCGCGCGCTGTGTCTTGGGGAACGCGATGACGTCGCGGATGGAATCTGCGCCGCCCAGCAGCATGATCAAACGATCGAGGCCGAACGCGATGCCGCCGTGCGGTGGCGCGCCATACTCCAGAGCTTCCAACAGAAACCCGAACTTCGCCTGCGACTGCTCTTTGTTGATACCGAGCAACTCCAGAATCTTGAGCTGGATATCGCTGCGGTGGTTCCGGATGCTGCCGCCGCCGATCTCGCTCCCGTTCAACACCATATCGTACGCCTTCGCGCGCACTTTCAACGGCTCTGAATCCAGCAATGCCAAGTCTTCATCCATCGGCGCGGCAAACGGGTTATGCATGAAGATGTAGCGTTTCTCTTCCGGCGAATAGTCGAGGAGCGGAAACTCGGTCACCCAGAGCGGCTTCCAGGCATTCTTGTCGATCAGGTTCAATTCCTCGCCCAACATGAGCCGGATGCGACCCAGCACATCGTGCACCACTGCCGGTTTGTCGGCGCCGAACAGCACGAGATCGCCGGGCTTGGCTTCCGGCAAGGCTGCGGCAAACGCTTTGGCATCCAGGAACTTCGCAATGACGGATTCCAACTGCCCTTCGGGCGTGATCTTCAGCCAGGCCAAGCCTTTGGCGCCGAAGCTCTTCGCCGTTTCTCCCAAAGCATCGATTCTGGTTCGAGAGAGCGTGCCGCCACCCTTCACGATCAAGGCCTTGACCAATCCGCCCTTCGTCGCGGCATCCTTGAACACCTTGAACTCGCTGCCCGCGGCAAAGGCCGTCACGTCGTGCAACGGCATGTCGAAACGCAGATCGGGCTTATCCGACCCATATCGCCCCATCGCGTCGGCGTAGGTCATCCGCGGAAACGGCGTCGGCAATTGCACGCCGCCGGCCTCGCGGAATACGGTGACGATCATCGTTTCCATCAAGCTCATCACGTCCAGCCGATCGACGAACGACATCTCCAGATCGATCTGAGTAAACTCCGGCTGGCGATCGTTGCGCAGATCTTCGTCGCGGAAGCAGCGGGCGATTTGATAGTAGCGATCCATACCGCTGACCATGAGCACCTGCTTGAAGAGCTGCGGCGACTGCGGCAGCGCAAAGAACGTCCCGGGGTTCACGCGGCTCGGCACCAGATAGTCCCGCGCCCCTTCCGGCGTGCTCTTCGTGAGGATCGGCGTTTCAATTTCAAGAAAGTCTTCCTTGTTCAGGAACCCGCGCACGGCCTGCGCGATGTCGTGCCGGGTCTTCATCAGCTTCTGCATACGGGGACGGCGCAAATCCAAGAACCGGTACTTCAGACGGATGGCTTCCGTCACTTCGGCGTCGTCTTCGATCACGAACGGAGGCGTCTTGGACTCGTTCAAGAGCTCGACGGCATCGACAAAGATTTCGATCTCACCGGTCGACAGATTCGTATTTTTTGACTCATCCGGACGCGCCATCACCTGGCCGGTGATGGAGACCACGCATTCGCTCCGCAGCGTATGGCCGCCTTGATGGACCGCCGCGTTACGCTCCGCGTTAAACACCACTTGCGTCAAACCGGTCCGGTCGCGGAGATCGATGAAGATCACCGTGCCGTGATCGCGCCGGCGCTGCACCCAGCCGTTCAAGACGACGGTCTGGCCGACATGGGTCTTGTTCAATTCGCCACAGCGATGCGTTCTCACCTTCATGCCACGTGTCTCGCTTTCTTCGCGGAGTGTCGTTTAGTCTTCGATGGTTTGGCCCAGCCGGGTCGCCGGGGAGGCTTGGGCGGTCGGACACCCGGGTCCTTCCCTTCCTTCTCCAAAGTCATGCGCTGCTCGACGATGTCGCGCAAGGCATTCGCTTCCCGATCCGTCAAGAATCGGAACTCGCCGGACTCCAGATTGCCGAGCGTCAGCGGCCCCATCTTCACGCGGGTCAATTTGATCACCGGATGGCCGACGGCTTCCAGCATCCGCTTTACTTGATGCTTGCGGCCCTCGTGAATCGTAATTTCCACCCAGGAGTTGGCTTCGGCCTTGCGCACTTTTTTCACCGTGGCCGGACTGGTCATGCCGTCTTCGAGCTTGATCCCCTTCTCAAGCTGGGCGATCTCTGCATCCGTCAGGACACTCTTGACCTTGATCAGATAGGTCTTCGGCACATGATAGCGCGGGTGCAGCAGCGCCTGCGTCAGATCCCCGTTGTTCGTGAGCAGCATGAGGCCTTCGCTGTCGAAATCCAGCCGGCCGACCGGAAACACCCGCACCGACACGCCGTGCAGAAAATTCTTGACCGTCGGCCGGCCGCCCGGATCGTCTAGCGTCGACATGACGTTCTTCGGCTTATTCAAAATGAGATAGACGAAGGGCTGTGCGTCTTCGAGGTGCTTACCGTCCACCTTCACGTGATCGCGCTCGGGATCGACCTTCGTCCCGAGCTCCGTGACCACCTTGCCGTTGACGGTGACGCGCCCGCTCGCGATCAACATCTCCGCCTTCCGGCGCGATGCCAGGCCCGTCGTCGCGATTATTTTCTGCAGTCGAGTTTCCATCAATCTCTTTTCTTCACTGCTTTCTCAGCAGGAGCAGTTCTATTGGCTCTTATTGCGCGCATCCGGCGAGCACCGCCCGCCACCTAGCATGTCACATCAAGTCCCTCTGCGCGCCGGGCAAGCACAAGAGACAATAGGACGGCTCCTGCCCTCCCCTACTCCCACTCAATCGTGCTTGGCGGCTTCGAGCTGATGTCGTAGACGACGCGGTTCACGCCCTTCACTTCATTGATGATTCGGCTCGACATCCGGCCCAGCACATCGTTCGGAATCTTGGCCCAGTCGGCGGTCATCCCGTCGACGCTGGTCACCGCGCGAATCGCCACAACATTGTCATAGGTCCGCTGATCGCCCATAACGCCGACCGTGCGGATCGGCAGGAGCACGGCAAAGAATTGCCAGATTTCGCGATACAGTCCCGCTCCGCGGATTTCCTGATCGACGATCGTTTCCGCTCCGCGAAGGATCGCCAATCGTTCCTTCGTCACGGATCCGAGCACCCGAATCGCGAGACCGGGACCGGGAAACGGCTGCCGCCAGACGATCTCATCCGGCAACCCGAGTTCCGTACCCAACACCCGCACTTCGTCCTTGAACAATTCCCGGAGCGGCTCGATCAATTTCAGCTTCATCCGCGCGGGCAGCCCGCCGACATTGTGATGCGTCTTGATCGTAGCCGACGGGCCCTTGAAGCTCACGCTCTCAATGACGTCGGGATACAGTGTGCCCTGTACCAGATACTTGACGCCCTTCAACTTCTTGGACTCGACATCGAAATTCTTAATGAACAGGCGCCCGATGATCTTGCGCTTCTTCTCAGGATCGGTGACGCCCTTCAAGCCATCCAGGAACTGTGTCGTGCGATCGAGCACCCGCAGATTCAGATGCATCTGCGACGCAAAGGTCTTCTTCACCTGGTCGCGTTCACCGGCCCGCAGCACTCCATTGTCGACGAAAATGCAGGTCAGCTGGTCCCCGATAGCCCGATGTGTGAGGGCCGCGGCGACCGACGAGTCGACTCCGCCGCTCAACGCGCAGATCACGCGATCTTTCCCGACCTGCTCGCGGATCTGGGTCACCGCCTGATCCACATAGGACTGCATGGTCCAGGTCGGCGTGCAGCCGCAAATCTCATACACAAAGTTGCGAAGGATCTTGGCACCTTCCGGCGTATGCGCGACCTCCGGATGGAACTGCAGGCAATAGATCCGCCGCTGCGCATCCTCCGATTTCATGGCCGCGACCGGCGAGTTGCTTGTATGGGCGATGGACCGGAACCCCTTCGGCATGCGCTCGATCCGGTCTCCATGGGACATCCACACCACCGAAGAGCCGCCTGCGCCGATTCCTTTAAAGAGGTCGCTGCGGTCATCGATCAGAAGGTCCGCGCGGCCGTATTCCCGATGCGGCGCCTTCACGACTTTGCCGCCGGACAGGTGCGTGACCAACTGCATGCCGTAACAGATGCCCAGAATCGGAATGCCCTGATCGAATAATTCCTTCGCGACGGACGGCGCCTTCTTTTCATACACACTGGAAGGTCCGCCGGAGAGCACGATGCCCTGCGGACGATAGGCCAGGATGGTCGCGAGGGACGCCGTGCAGGGCAGAATCTGCGAATAGACCTGCGCCTCGCGAATACGCCGGGCGATCAGTTGCGTGTATTGCGATCCAAAGTCGAGGACGAGAATGCGATTGTGCCAAAGTTCCATGATTTTAAGAGCCTATGGCTGATAGCTGATGGCTGATAACTCAGAAAGAGAAGTCGGCAGGCAGTACAGAATCGGCATCCGGCGCTTCTGCTATCGGCTTTGCGCCATCAGCCATTCGCTCCGGCTCACTCCCAATCCATCCGGTAGTTCGGTGCTTCTTTGGTGATAATGACGTCATGCACGTGGCTCTCGCGAAGACCGGCCACGGTTTGCCTGATGAAGGTGGCATTTTTCTGAAGCTCGGCGATCGTCTGACAACCGCAGTACCCCATCCCCGACTTGACGCCACCGACCAACTGATAGATGACCGCTCCCAGCTGCCCTTTGTACGGAACGCGGCCCTCGATCCCTTCCGGCACGAGCTTCTGGGCCGGACGTCCGCCTTGGCCATACCGATCGCCGCCGCCGCGCTCCATCGCGCCGATGGACCCCATCCCGCGATAGACTTTGTAGGTTCTCGCTTGATACAGCACGGTCTCTCCCGGCGATTCTTCCGTTCCGGCCAGGAGTCCGCCCAACATCACAGAGGACGCACCCGCCGCCAGGGCCTTGGTCACGTCGCCGGAGAACTTGATTCCGCCGTCCGCGATGATCGGTACCCCGCTCCCGCGAAGCGCTTTGGCGCAATCGGCAATGGCGGTCAACTGCGGCATCCCTGCGCCGGAGACGATGCGCGTCGTGCAAATCGAACCGGGCCCCACGCCGACCTTCACGGCATCGACGCCCATCTTCAGTAAATCCTTGGCCGCTTCCGCCGTCGCAATGTTGCCCGCAATCAATTCTAGAGACGGATGTTGCTTCTTCAGCCGTTTCACCGTATCGAGCACGGCCTGGGAATGCCCGTGCGCGGTATCGACGACGATCAGATCGACGCCGGACTTGATCAAGAGGCTCGCCCGTTCATCGGTATCCGGCCCCACGCCGACCGCCGCGCCCACGCGCAGACGCCCATGGGTATCCTTGCAGGCATTGGGATACTTGATCCGCTTCTCGATGTCCTTGATCGTGATCAGCCCTTTGAGCTCGTAGTTCTTATTCACGACCGGCAGTTTTTCAATACGGTGCTCATGCAAAATATCGCGGGCTTTTTCAAGGCTCGTCCCCACCGGGGCCGTCACGAGCTTGTCGCGCTTCATGACTTGCGACACCTTGAGGTCCATGCGCGTTTCGAACCGGAGATCCCGATTCGTCAGAATGCCGACCAGCTTACCCTCTTTCGTGACGGGAATGCCGGAGATGCGATACTTCGCCATCAGCGCGTGCGCGTCGCGGATCGTCTGCTCGGGTGAGATCGTCACGGGATCCATAATCATCCCGCTCTCCGACTTTTTCACCCGATCCACTTCCGCGGCCTGATCCACCGGCGACAAGACCCGATGGATGATCCCAATCCCGCCTTCACGAGCCATCGCAATAGCCAGCCGCGCCTCGGTCACGGTATCCATTGCCGCGCTCACGAAGGGGACGTGAATGCGAATATTGCGCGTCACTAGCGTCGACGTCTCGACTTCGTTCGGCAAGACTTGAGACTTCGCCGGCACCAGGACGACGTCGTCATACGTGAGGCCCAATCGCGGTTCTTTATCCAGCATGATCTCCCCGTACCAACCCTGCGGCCCGTTCGTCAGGCCCTATCGCGTCTGTTGCGCTTTATCGAGTTCCGCCATCGCTTCGGCATTTTCCTGCAGCCGCTCGCTGCCTTCATCGGCCGGCATGAACTGCTGCACCCGCGTATTCCCGCTGTCCACGACGAACACGCTGCCCCGGGCGTCGACCGCGATGCCATACGGGAAATTGAATTGCCCGTCGCCGTTCCCGTAGCCGCCCCACTGCGTGATGTAATTGCCTTCTTTGTCGAATTTCTGCACGCGCTGGTTTCCCGCATCCGTCACATACACATCGCCGGCGCCGTCCACCGCCACGCCCCAGGGATTCCGCAACTGTCCGGCTTCCTGCGCGAGCGGACTGCTCGCATGGCCGGCCTCTGGACTGCCGCCCCACTTGGCCAGCAACTGCGGCAACACGTTGGTGCTGGTGTCGAACTTCTGGATGCGGTGGTTGCCCATGTCCACGACATACACCGCACCGTCGTTCTGGTCTACGGCCACGCCACGCGGGAAGTAGAACTGCCCGTCGCCGCTGCCGAAGCTGCCCCAGGCCATGATGAACTCGCCGGCCATATCGAACTTCTGCACACGGAAATTCGCGCTGTCCACGACGTAGACGAACCCGCGCACGCGATCGACCGCGATGCCCCATGGGGCATTGAACTGGCCTTCGCCGTTGCCGCGCGATCCGAACTTCATCAGGTACCCGCCGAGCTTCCCGTCGAACTTCTGCACGCGATGGTTGTTTGTGTCGACCACCCACACATCGCCCTTGCCGTCGCAGGCGATGCCCGTCGGATTATGGAAGTTTGAGTTGGCCGATCCGAAGCAGCCCCAGAGAATAATGAAGTTTCCGGCGTTATCGAATTTCTGGATGCGGTTGTTGCCGTTATCGACGGCGAACAACGACCCCTGCTGATCCACGCACAAGCCGTACAGCGGCGCCATGAATTCGCCCCCGTGCAGGAGCGACGCACCGCGGCCCGGCTGGCCCCACTTGGAGACACAGACGTACCCGGACGTGTTGACGAGAATGCTCGCGCTGGCCGGAGTCGAGACGTTGTTGCCGACGTCCTTGAACCAGACATAGATGGTCTTCGGTCCGTCGGTCGGCGACAGAATGAAGGGAATCGTGGCGCCGAACTTGATCGCCGTCGTGACATCGACCCATCCGGGCGTGCCTCCCATCGGCGTCAGCGGACTTTCCGAAATGAAATAGGCCGTCACTCCGGTATCCAAATCCGTGGCGGAGATCGTCACCACGACTTCCGGAGAATTCGTCATGAACGCGCCGTGATTGATGACGGCGTAGGGATTCTGCGGAGCGGTAATGTCGATGAGAACCGGCGTCGACGTGACTTCTTCCGACACCTCGCTCTCGGTGCCGTCTTCGAACACCGCCGTGATCGCATAAAAGTACGGCGTATCGTTGGTCAATCCGGAATGCGTATAGGGACTGGTGACCCCTTCGATCTTGGTCCCGGTCTGGATCGTGACGCCCTGCGCGGTATTGAAATATAGATTATAGGAGACCGCACCCTGCACATCCAGCCAGCTCAAATAGATTTCCGTGTCGCCCGGCTTGACGGCCACGCTGCGCGGAGGCTGCACCGCACCCGCCGCCGGAGCCGGCAGCGACTGCTCTTTCCCTCGATTGATTTCTTCTTCTGTCGGCACATACTTCACGACGCGGCTGTTCCCGCTATCGACGACGATGACTGCGCCCTCTTTATCGACGGCGATGCCGGAGGGGAAATTCAACTGCCCCTCTGTCTTTCCGCGGTTTCCGAAGGAGCAGAGGAAGGTGCCGTTGCCGTCGAACTTCTGGACACGATGATTGCCGTTATCGACGACGTAGACATTCCCCAGCGCATCGCAGGCAATGCCCCACGGCGATTTAAATTGCCCCGGCCCATGCCCTTCGCGCCCCCACTTGGTCAGAAAGCTGCCGCGCGAATCGAATTTCTGAATCCGGTTGTTGCTCTCATCCGCCACAAAGATATTGCCGACGAAATCGACCGCCACGCCGCGCGGGAAAAAGAACGCGCCGTCGAAGCTGCCGTCACGCCCCCACTTCAACAGCGGCTGGCCATCGGACTGAAATTTCTGAATGCGGGCGTTGCTCGTGTCGGACACGTAGACATTGCCCTCTTGATCGGTGGTGATCCCCCAGGGCACATCGAACTTGCCCATGTCGGCACCGCGCCAGGCAAATCCGAACTTACCCCAGGCCTTCATGGCGTTGCCTTCGAGGTCGAATTTCTGCACGCGGTTATTGCCGCTGTCGGCAATGTAGATGACATCGTCCGGCCCGACCGCCAATCCGCGCGGATAATAAAAACACCCTTCCTGCGAACTCGGCTCGCTCCCCCATCGGGCAATGAACTTGCCATCTTTCGTGAATTTCTGAATCGAATGGTTATCGGTATCGGCAACATAAATGTTGCCGTCTTTGTCGAGCGTCAATCCCGTCGGAGAGCTGAATTCTCCATCGTCGGGGCCTTCCTGACCGAAGGCCATGGCCAAGAGATAGGGCGAGGGAATCGCCATGACTTCCTGCGACTCCAGACTCTCCCCCTTCTGCGTGACGACGGTCACGACATAGTGGTAACAGGTCCCGTTGGCGAGATCGTCATGGAGAAACGGAGCGGTCGCACCTTCGAGACAGGTCGCTTTCTCCTTCTTCACACCAATGACGGCCTTGAAATCCTCGGCGCTGGCGATGGGGCGCGTGAGTTCTGAAAACTTGATCTGCACGCCCTTCGTGGTCTGGAAATAGAGGTTGTAGTACATGGCCTCGGGGACCGCATCCCACGTGATCGTAACCCGACCATTGCCTGCTTTGGCCTGAACGTTTTGCGGCGCGGGCGGCAGCTCTTCATCCGCGGCGACCGAATCGCCGGCACCCCACTCACTCTGGGTGCCTTCGGCGGACAAGACCAGCCGATCAAACTGGAACATTTCGTCAAAAAGCCATGCCTTCATCATTGGTGTTGCCTCGTGTTGCTAAAGCCGTCCCGCGCCAAGAACCAAGGGTCTTTCAATCACTTAGAATTGGATTGGCGAGTCTAACAAAGCGCTGGAAACAGAGTCAAGGAGCGGGGGGAATAGGACCGGACAAGGCAGAAGCCCTTTGTGCTCGCTGAACGCGCGGTCTCAGAAGACCCTCGTTCAATGCGCGCATTAAAAGGACTTACGCCTTGCCCGGCTGGAAGAAAAAACAGGAGGGAAGGACCAACCAGCTAACTCTGCGGAATGGACTCTTCTTCGACAAACACGTCCTCACTTTTCGACTCGATCTCGATCGTGATTTCTTCCTCAACCGTGAGTTCAACCGGCGCTTCCCCGGCATCCGTCAGGGATGAAGCCTCTTCACTCAAGGCCTTAATCGCTTCTGTGGTGCTATCGATCACCGCGGCTTCGGCAGCCGTTGGCGCAGCCACCTCCATGGATTCCATCGGCAACAGCGACTGATCGGACTCGCCCAATTCCGTGAATTCCCGCAGAGGCGGCAATTGGGTCAAGTCGTTCAAACCAAAATGCTCAAGGAAGAACTTGGTCGTGCCGTACATAATCGGACGCCCCGGCACTTCCTTCCGGCCCACGATGCGCACGAGCTTCCGCTCCAACAATGTCCGCACGACCCCGGAGGTTTCGACGCCGCGAATCTCTTCGATCTCCGACCGAACGATCGGCTGTTTGTAGGCAATGATCGCAAGGGATTCCAATGCGGATCGGGACAGCTTGGCCGCCGACTTCGTTTTATCCAGGCGCTTAATCCAAGTGGCATATTCCTGCTTGGTCACCAGCCGGAACCCGCCGGCGATTTCGACCAGCCTGACTCCGCGCCCCTCCTGCTCCAATTCCTCTCCCAGGCCGCGCAGCGCTTGCGCAACATCCGACTTCGTCACGTCGCCCATGATCGCCACCAGACGCTGCACGGACAAGGGCTCAGGGGAGACGAACAACAGGGACTCGACAATGCCGCGCAGTTCGCGCTCGGCAATCGCCTGCACGGCGCCATCATTCGCCGGCGCAGCCTCTGTGGCGGTCTCTACGGAGGGGGATTCAGTCGATTCAGCTTCAGCCGAAACGTCCGGTGCAGCCGAGGCCTCACGTCCTTCAGATCCCTCAGAAACCACTTCGCCGGCCGATAGGTCGCATGCCGTCGCGTCGATGGATTCCACCGATTCAGCAGCCTCACTCTCGACCTCAACCGAGGTCAGATTCAATTCGTCGGTGATCGGAGTCATGTCCCCCTCCATTCGGCGTCTAAGTCATCGAGCTCAGCCGGATCCGGCACGAGCGAGAACGTTCGTGAAACCAAAATTGGCCCGAAGGTCTCGCTTTGAAACACGTGTGCGACCCGCAACCGGATCAGTTCCAGCAAAGCCAAGAATGTCACAATAATCACCAGCCGGTGGCAGGAGCCGTCAAAGAGCGCGGCAAACGATACCGAGTCCTTGCCTTCCAGTGTTTCCAAAATCACGTTCATCCGCTCTCGCACCGTCAGATTGTCCGGCACAATTTCAATCAGCGTCTTTCCCGGATTCCGCTCGACGATCGCCTTCAGCGCATCGACCAGATCGAAGAGCGACACGTTCTCCATCGACATCTCATCAGACTCGACTTCAACGACGAGGGGCTCCGGTTCGCGACTAAAAATCTCCCGCCACATTTTCTCCTGGCCGTCGAGCTGCCGGGCCGCTTCCTTGTAGGTCTTGTACTCCAGCAGCCGCCTGACCAGTTCTTCGCGCGGGTCCGGCCCGTCTTCTTCGTCCTCCGCCGCCTCGTCCGCCGGCAGCAGCATCTTGGACTTGATCTGCAGCAGAGTGGCGGCCATGACCAGAAACTCCCCCGCCACGTTCAGATTCAAATCCTTCATCGCCTCGACATACTCGAGATATTGCTGGGCGATCAGGTTGATCGGAATATCGTAAATATTGATTTCGCTCTTCTTGATGAGATGCAGAAGGAGATCCAGCGGCCCTTCGAAATTCTCGATACGGACCTGATACGGCAGCTCGGTTTGTTCAAACCCGCTGGTCTGTTGGTTGGGCTGATCCACGGGGGCGTTATAGCAAGTTATAGGGGGGCGGGGCAAGCCTGAAACTATATGTTGGGGGTCCGAGACTTCATGGGGTTATTTCAATTTGACGGCGTAGGCGACGAGGAAGGCTGCCACCAGCAGAATGCCCAGCGTAATGGCATATTGCTGGAAGTCGGATTGCCCCCCCTTCCCCGCCCCTTCCTGCGCGATTCCCTTTGTCCCGTTGGTCAACGGCTTCTGATCGAAGCGGACCTTGGCCAGATCGTCGCCCCGCTTAAAATCGGCATTGGAGAAATCCGCTGCTTGGAGAAATTGAGCACCGGCAAACCGCGCTTCACCGGAAAAAACCACGAAGGCAAAGAACGCCTCCCGACTGAATATGGCATCGGAGAAATTCGCCAGCTTCTTGAAGTGCGCGCCGGAAAATCCCGTCCCCAACCCGAATCGCGCCCGCTCAAAATTCACCGGGGCTTCACAAACCACTTCAAGAAACTCCGCCATCCCATCAAACAGACTTCCCTGGCAATCCACCGGCCCCCGAAAGACGGAACGATGGAACCGGGTATGGGGACCGAACTTGGCCTCGGCGCAGCTAAGCCCCTGGGCAAAGTGCCCTTGAACAAAATAGGCCTCCCGCTCAAATAGAGCGCCATCTATGGCCAGGCTCTTCTGAAAGACCGACCGCGACAGATCCACGCCATCCGTAAACCTGGTGCCATGAAAATCGACCGTCCCCTCGAACTCCAGCGTCCCCTTCGCCGATCGATGCCGGAGGGCTCCGTCAACGACTGAATCACGAATGATCAGATTCCCCGCCACGATCCGCGGCTCTTCGTCGTTCAGCGCGCTGAGCGCGGCCTGTTGCTCGGGTGTGAGTCCTTTGGGGATTTGCGATTTTCGAACCGGCAGCTGATCGAAGATCAGATCGCCCTGCAGCACCACACCGACCAGATCCACCGCCTGTCTCTGCGTGAGCGCCTGCATCACACTCGCTGCAGAAACAACCTGCGCTTCACGCTCAGCTTTCGTACAATCCGGGCTCAAATGCTTCATGAGCGGGCCGGGTTTCCCACCGGGGGAGGATTCAACCGTACAGGCCGCTTCAACGGCGCCGGTCCGGTAAATCCCGCACAGCAGCAGGGACAAACACACCAGCCCGATCCAACGAAGTGTTTCAATAGAGATCATGGTCGCCGTTATACGAGATGCCCGAGGCCAAGGCAAGGCGGAGTGCACAGACAGTCGACACGGTTGCGCTAACAGAGTGTTGACAAACTCTATGACGACCCCGGCGAGGGTGGCTCGACTGAGATCTTGAACCGAATCTGTATGGCCCGCAGGCTTTTCAGAAAGGCCGTCCAGCAAGGCCGCAGCAAGCGAAGAGGCGAAATCGTACTCTCTGCCGTACGTTGAGCCTCTGAGCGCCGCGAGAACGCCGCTGGCGAACTTTGTCAACAGTCTGCTAGTGGAGGCCGGTCAGGATGGCCTGATACTCGTCTTCCGTCAAACGATGCATCCCCAAGCTCAGCCGCCGGGTGAGTTCCGCCTGATCCGCAATCTGTAGGACCGACTGCAATAGACCATGGCTCTCCTGCGGGGTCGAGGTCCACTGCTTCCTCAGCTCGACGCGCACGAACCCGAACCGCGCCTCAGTCTTAAAATCCTCACGCAGGAACTCATCCATCTGCTGCAGGGGGAGGACGGCGGAGACAATCTTGATATCGGCGCAAATCCCCGCCTTCAGCACATAGACCAGCGCATGGGAATCGGGGGTCAGGAACGTGGTCAGATTGTCGCGAATCAAAGCCGAGCAACAGCCCCACAACCCGTGGGTCAATTGGAGCGAGGCGCTTTCAGGTGAGCTGCGCTCGCGGAGGGTACCGGCCACAAATAAAAAATGACTCATGGATGTTCGGGATCAGAAACCAGGAAGGAATGAGACGGTCGCCACGCTCACCTGTGCCGATCCTTCTCGATCTCCGGGAGGACCGGCACATGCAACAGGAATAGTCCGTCAGTTATTACGATAATCGTCGGTGTCGTCCAACAGGTCTTCGGACTTCTCGAGGAAGTCAGCGGCTTCGTCGTCATCGGTGAGCGCCAGATCTCCTTGCAGCTCTTCTTCGATGTCGCCTTCCGCTTCGGCTTCGGCCTCGACCTCTAATTCCTCGTCGACCAGCTCTTCATCTACATCGATCTCTTTCGGCATCGATACCGGAGCCGGCCTGGCCGCCACTGAAAGCCTCGGGGCTTCCTCAACCGGAGGCACCACGGACTTCACCGGAGCCACGGACTTAGGGGCTGAGGGAGCCGCAGGCTTCTTCGCGGCGACGGCTTTCCTGGGTGCCGCCTTGGCAGCGACCTTCTTTTTCGGAGCCGGCTTGGCGGCCTTCTTCGCACTCGCCTTTTTCGCAGGCTTCTTGGCCACTACCTTCTTCGCCGATTTCTTCGCCGACTTTTTCGCGACCGCTTTCTTCGCAGGCTTCTTGGCGGCCACTTTCTTGGACGGCTTGGCGGCCTTCTTCTTGCCCGACGACTTCTTGACGGCCTTCTTTGCCACGACCTTCTTCTTAGACTTCGCCATCAGATTTCCTCCTGATTCAAGTGCACAACGCATGGCGGATCGCATTGCGGCCTCCATCTAGCATGAACCCATAGCCTCTTGCAACCGGTAGAATGATCGACCGAAACCTGCGCAGTTTTGGCTAGGGATCGCCCCACTCCCTGGAGCACTCAACAGGACAAGCCCCCCCATCACCCGGCTGGATCCTCAACCCCGAATGCTCCCAGGACTAGCCCCGGAGGGACGGCCTCGTGGTAAACTGCACTTGCAACCCGTTACTGTTTCATGAATCGTTCGCCGCAATTCCGGCTCCAATTATGCACAACAGCCTAAAGAGGACTTCTCAGCCCATGACACGCTCTCTGACCATCGCCCTCGTGAGCCTCTTCATCACCAGTCTGGCCTGGCCGACGACAGCAATGCCCATTGCGACGCAAATCATGATCGAAGACGGATCCCCCTACTTTGCCCCGTCCAAAGCCATCGCCACCAGCGGGAGCCCGATCCTCTGGAACAACCCGACGCCGACCGATCATACCGTCACGCATAACGGCTGCGTTGAAGACGGCACCCCCTGCCTCTTTGACTCGGGCATTATTCCTCCCGGAGAGCAATTCAGAGTGACCGGCCTCCCCCCCGGCCGCTATCCCTATCACTGCCGCATCCACCCCATCATGCGTGGCGTCCTGACCGTGACGGATGCCGCCACCATGCCGTCTCAGCTTTAAACTCGTCGTTCGCAATTCATCAATCGTCTCTCGCAAACGGTGCTTCTATCGAGAGGCGCTTCGCCAACGACGCGTCACGCGGGACTCTTGCGAGTTCACTGTCCGCTCAGGTAGGCTGCGCCTTCCCACGGGGTAGGAACACAGGTCATGAAGCCCGTTGCCGCAGTCCAAGAACCGCTCCAGTTGACCGGCGAGACGCTGTCTCTCCTCGCCTGGCACATTCCTGATCTTGTCGCCTATCAACATCGCGAAGACGAATACTGGCTCGCGCCGCTCGACGATAATTTTCCGCTGATCCGGCTCAACCTGACCGGCATCGAGATGCTGAAATCGATGAACGGCCACATCACCGTCGGCGCGCTGCTTGAAAAATACGGTACCAAAATCTGCGGACCCGACGGCCAGCCCGGCCAATGGCATCTGGAACGCTGGGCCACCCCGAACTACTCCCTCTGCTACTTCGGGACCGAACCGCCGGGCGGTCATCGACACCAAGCCAAGTGGGACATTCTGCTTCAACAAATCCGCGAAGGCTGGTCCGGACACGAAGGGTTCGAAGGCGAAGAACACCTGGAAGATTTCCACCACCATGAATTGACCGAGAGCGCCGAGGACGACGGCCATTTCGACCTGATCGAAACCACCGTCTCCCATCTCTTTCGAGAACCGAATGAGGCGTTGAACGGTCTGACTTATGGCCGGCTCCTCATGCGGCAGCTCCGTCAGCTCGGCTGGTTTAATCCCAAACCTAAAGTCATTGTAGAAGTCGGCGGAGGGCTCGGCTACGTGGCGCGAGAACTCGCCAAAGAGCTGCTGCCGTTCGAGCGGCAAAGTATCCGCTACATCTCCCTCGACATCACCAGCCCGTTTTTGAAATTGCAGACCAAGCGGGCCAAAGAGGGCGGCTGGGGAGGCCTGGGAACCAGGGCCAATGCCGAAGCCCTCCCCTTCACGGACCACTCCGTCGATCTGGTCATCGACAACGAAAACATGGCCGACATGACGCCGGTCAAACTGACGCGCAATGAACTGCTTACAAACAAAGGCGAGACCGAGCAGCATCAAGAAGCGCTCGATTGGATCAGACGCATCCGGCTCCCGATCGAAGCCAATCCGCCGGACGATGTCATTTTTAACCTGGGGCCGATCCGCTTTGTCGCAGAGCTCTGGCGCGTACTGAAACCGGGAGGCCATGCCTTCCTGACCGAATTCGGCGTCGAAGAAGGCTGGCCGGCCTCAGTGAAACTGCCGGGGCATACCGAATATGAAGTGCAATACAGCCACCTGCGGCAGGCCGTGCGCTGGCTGGGATTCCAGGAGCGCTACCTCTCACTCCCCCAGTTCCTCGCCATGAAGCCGGACACGAAAGTCCTCTGCACCGGCGCGGCCTATACCATTCAGCGATTCTGCCAGGCCATGAACAAGCCCTTTACTGTCCGCGCCTACACCGAGGGCGAACTGAAGCAGACCCTCAACGACATGCTCCCCAAAATCCACGGCGCCCACTATCACGACGTGGTCGATCCCGCCTGGTTCGGCCTCATCGACTTCAAAGTACTGTTACTGGAAAAGCCCGGTGGCGCACCCAAAGCCCAGTTCACCGAGAACAAAGGCTATCGGTGGTATTCGCAGAAGTAGAAGGGTTAAGGGTCGCCTGATCAGTCCCCTGTGCTCGCCAACCGCGCACACAAGAATTATCAAATTCCTATATCAAGGGCGGTGCTCGGTCAATGCCCGCAGTAAGGAACCAACCAGGTGCCCCTCAGTAGAGTGGGAGGGAGAAAACAGCCTCGTTGAACACGCGTGATGAAAGGCAATCAGGCCACATCACCACCGCCTTCTCGTCTCAAGCAGCGCTCCTTACGCTGCGAATTCAACCCGAACAGTACGTCCCAGACGCGCTTCGAGCGTAATGAGCATTTCGAGACTGAACTTATCCCACTTGCCGCGCACAAGATCAGACACCCGGGATTGGGCGATTCCTAAGCGCTTGGCCGCTTCGGCCTGGGTGAGTTTCTGCTTCTCAATATAGAGACGAAGGCGCTCATCAGGCTGGAGCGCATTTGAAGGACCGCAGCCTCAGCCGGATGGAAACCGAGGTCCACAAAGACATTGCCGCTCGACTTCGTCGCTTTCTTCTTCATGACCGAACAGTCCAACAATCAGCAGCAGCACTTAATCCTGATTTGGCTTGCACACGAAACGCTGTTTATTGAGAGAGGCCCACTTCTTGGGCTGAAATAGAAACGAGAACGCCTACGCGGTAAGCCCGAGATGTTGCTCAATGCTACGAACCCGTTGTTCTAAACGTTCGACGCGTTCTTGAATCTGGCCGTAAGAGAGCTGAATGAGCGATCGGGTTTCCTTAAACTGTTCATCCAGATACGCTCGATCATCGGCATGGCGCCGATCAAGATGCAACTGAAACCCTTCGGCTACTAGCTGAAGCTCGTGCCTGACCCCTTCGGTCAAAACACCAGTATGTCGCTTGGCATCAGCAATGTCGGCGCGAAGTGCTTCAGCAGCCGCACCGACGATCTGTTGAATTTGCGCAAGCGATTCCTGGTCCACTTCCAATCCCCTGAAAGAATTTTGCAAAGTTTAGGACGCAAGACTGGCGAAGTCAACGCCTCCACATTCCTAC
This sequence comes from Nitrospira sp., assembly GCA_030653545.1. Classification (NCBI taxonomy): domain Bacteria; kingdom Pseudomonadati; phylum Nitrospirota; class Nitrospiria; order Nitrospirales; family Nitrospiraceae; genus Nitrospira; species Nitrospira sp. The sequence continues at coordinate 209,774 of JAURZE010000038.1, forward strand.
AAATATAACCATTTTTCAGCCTCATCGACTTCAAGGTGCTGTTATTGGAAAAGCCCGGTGGCGCACCCAAAGCCCAGTTCACCGAGAACAAAGGCTCTCGGTGGTATTCGCAGAAGTAGAGAGTCTCGCGTTAGATCAGCCCGGCAATAGCCGCACGAAATGCCCGGAGGTCAGCGAGCCTCGTGGTGATAACCTCGTACACCTGACCGTAGTCGATCTTCCAATACACATGCACTAGCAGATTTCTGAAGCGCGCCATCTGTTGCAAGCGGCTCGAAAGATCGGCAGGGATCAATCCGGCACGCTCAAGCGTACTGAAGCACCCGGCATACTCCTCGGGAACCTGATGCAATCGTTTCGCGGACACGTGAAAGCAGAGGGCTAATGCCGCTTCGATGGCGATCAGCAAACGATAGCAGGCCACATCGAGACCGTCTTGATTGGCTAGGAATTGGTCGCGGGACAGGCGGCGAAATTCTTCGAGGCGGCTCAAGGACGAATCAATTTCCCCACAACGCGCCCGGATAAGATCCGGATTGAGGCTCATGCTGCGAAGGCGTCCTTCGTGCCTTGATAGAGCAAGGGAGCGAGATCTAGATAGCGCCTGGCGATATCTTCCAGCTTTGAGGTCAGGAGATCTTCATCCCGACAGACTAGCAACCGCCCACGCAGGACGTGATAGACAAACGACAGCGGCGCCTCGTTCAACACACGAACATCCACCGGCAATCCCGCCATAGCCGTGAGCCGAGCAGATAGCACTGAAGCAACTGCCGCGCCTCTTTCGGCATCGGACTCACAAAGATACAGCCCAACATCGACATCATGCACGGTGTCAGAGTCGAGCAGCGATCCATGGAGATAAGCGAATGCAACCGCCGACTCTTTCTCCAGCTCAGCCGTGAGACGGCAGGCCAGCGCTTCGCGGGCTTCCGGTTGAATTGTATAGCGTGTTCGCTTCATTCAAAAAACCGCACTGAGGTGTACTGACGAGATTCGATGTGCATCTTACACCGCCATCAGAGGGAGAACAAGAAACCCGCTCTCCCCTTGCACCAAACGGAGCCCATAAAGCCCAATCGCCGAGACCAAGTGCTATCGGTGGTATTTGCAGAAGTAGCGGGATTGAGGGTTCCTGAGTGGTTCCCTGCGCTCGCCGATCAGGCAACCTCTCAGTAGAGAGGCGGGGAGGAAAAGGTCTTCGTTGGACGCGACCACAGCAGACACTTTGCGCAAGAGAATGAGAAAGAGTCTTTCGAACTGAGCACTCACTCGATGTACCGAGAGGAATCCCTCAGTTCTACAGAATAGAACGTCACCGATTAGTTCTCTTCTATGGGTCACGCCCCTCCACCGTCACCGCCACCAGCGTTAACACCATCATCGCCAATAGAACCTCGACCTTCTCGGACAGACTGATTTGAATGGAGCCTTGCACCCCGAGGTCCTCCTCTTTCTGTAGGGTCTGTGGGGTCGCTTGAACTATGATCCTCTGATATTCGACGATCATACGATCGAACCAGAAAGAACACGAGTCCCCCGAGGAGGATAAGCAGAATAAGAACCGCTGCCGTTTGAGTAATCATCGCGTTTGGTAGCCCCTGAATAGATTAATCAACACCCCCTCCCGCAATCCCAAATCACTCACCAGCACCGCCGTCATACCTAATGTCTCCATCACAGTCCTGATGATGATGGCGCCGGCGGCGATGACTTCTTCGCGGTTCTTTTCCAGGCCTGGGAGGCCGATACGGTCGGCTTTCTTGCGGCTCAGCAAGATCTGTTCAAGCTCCTGAACGGTGGCGAGGGTTAGGCGATAGTTGTGGATACGGATAGGCTCGTATGTAGGAAGTTTCTGAGCCATGGCGGCAAGGGCCGTCACCGTTCCGGCGGTCCCGACGAATGTCGCCGCTTCATAGCCCGCCATCTCCGTAACGGCTGCCTGCGTCTCCCGAGCAATCCATTCCCGCGCCTGTCCAACCTCCTCACTCGTTGGAGGATCGTGATGGAGCAATCGTTCGCAGAGGCGCACGACGCCGATATCGATGGAGCGGACAACCGGCTGCTGGCCTGGCCGGTCCAGAATGAATTCCGTGCTGCCACCGCCGATATCGAGGGCCAGCATATCGGTCACACCAGCAGGTAGACCGGAACGAATCCCCAGAAGTGTGCGCCGCGCTTCTTCGTCGCCGGTGATCACTTCGACATCGAACCCGGCTTCGCGCTTCACCCGATCCAGAAATTCTGCACGATTGGCAGCATCGCGGACGGCGCTCGTGGCAACGGCCGTACAGCCATCGACTCGATAGGTCTCAATGACGGCCTTCCACTCACACAAACAGTGGATCACCCGATCCATCGCCGCCTGGCTCAGGCGCTTATTCTGATCGACGCCTTCGCCCAGGCGAAGAATACGCCGCTCAGATCGCAGCTCTTTGAGAAGCATGTTCGGGGAAAGATCGGCGATGAGGAGCCGACAGGTAAGGGTGCCGATATCGATACCGGCAAGCCGGCGCGGGCGAACGGAGAGGGCGCTCATTGCTCTTCCCGGATCTCGTCCATCTCGGCTTCGAGTTTCTTCCGGGCGTCTTTCAACTCCTGAATCTCGCGGACCACACGACCGATTTCTTCGTCGTATGTCACCCGTTCGGCCGTCTCGCCCCGCTCTTTCATTTCAACGGCCCGCTCGCCGATGTCTTTGTAGAGATCGGACAATTGCTGATCGATTTTCCGGATCTCCAACCGCATCCGGAGTAATTCAGTCTCTTCCAGCGCGCGACCGGCGACATGCGCCGTACCCAGTCGCAGTGTGGCCAGGCCAGACCGGAAATCGTCTTTCAACCGCTGCAACAGTCCCATGCCTCTCCTTAACTGATCGACCCCAACTCCAGCTTCTGCTCCCACTTCCTCAGCATCGCTTCTTTCAATCCCTGATGCCCCGGCGCGCTCAACTGTGGATCCTGTTTGAGCAATGAGAAGGCTTCCAGCCTGGCCTGCTGTAACAAATCGCCGTCTCGTACGATGTTGGCCACGCGAAACTCCGGCATGCCCCACTGGCGAAACCCGAAGAATTCCCCCGGTCCCCTGATGCGCAAATCTTCTTCCGCAATTACGAAACCGTCATTCGATTGCACCAGAGCATCCAGCCGCTCCCGCGCGTTCGATACCGGCTCATCCCCGCCGAGCGGATGCAACCCCAGCGTCGGACGATTCCGCCCCAACCCGGCCGCCATCAGCAGGCAATAGGACTGTTCCGCTCCCCGCCCGACCCGCCCGCGCAGTTGATGCAGTTGCGCCAGGCCGAACCGCTCGGCATGTTCGATCATCATAATCGTCGCGTTCGGTACATCCACCCCGACTTCTATCACGGTGGTGGCAACAAGCAGGTGCAGTTTCCCGGCCTTGAAGTCGGCCATCACCGTTTCTTTCTCAGCCGATTTCATGCGCCCATGCAACAGCCCGACCTTGAACTCAGCGAACTCGCCGTTCTGCAACAACTCGGCTCCTTGGATGGCCGCCTGCAAATCAGTCTTCTCTGACTCCTCAACCAACGGATAGACCACATAGGCCTGCCGCTTGTTCCGCAATTCATCTTTGAGAATCTGATAGGCCCGCCGTCGCTGAGCCTCGCCGAAGAGGAACGTTCGCACCGGCCGGCGGCCGGGCGGCAACATGTTGATGACGGAGACATCCAAATCGCCATACACCGTCATCGCCAGCGTGCGCGGAATCGGCGTCGCCGTGAGCACGAGCACATCCGGCTTATACCCTTTATCGATCAGATTCTTTCGCTGCATCACACCGAACTTGTGCTGCTCATCCACGACCGCCAGCCCGAGGTTCTTGAAGGCCACGCCCTTTTGAATCAAGGCATGGGTCCCGATCGCCACCTGCACCTCCCCGGATGCCAACTGCACCGCTTGTGCTTTCTTCACCGCCGCCTTATCGCTCCCGCGCAGCAACACCACGCTCAACCCCAGCGCCTCCAACGTACCTTTGAGATTGCGATAGTGCTGCTCGGCCAGAATTTCCGTCGGGGCCATGAGCGCGGCCTGATATCCGGATCCGCAGGCCATGACGATGGCATGGAGCCCCACCACGGTCTTCCCCGACCCGACATCGCCCTGCACCAGGCGGTTCATCGGTTTGGACGAGATCATATCCCGATAGATCTCGCGAATGACCTGATCCTGCGCGGCCGTCAAGCGGAACGGCAACAAGCGGCTCAACTTATCGACGATCGGCGCCCGCGGATTGAACTTCAACCCCTTCGGCTGCTCCTGCACTGACCGTTGCCTGGTGGCCAAGGCCATCTGCAATAGAAACAATTCTTCGAACGCGAGACGGCGATGTGCTGGCGTCTTGCCCTGCTCCAACAGTCGGGCATCTGCCTCCGTTTTAGGGAAGTGCACATCTTGAATGGCCTCTTGAATCGGAATCAGACGTTGGCGGGCCCGCAGAGTCACCGGCAGATGATCGCGCAACTCTCTGGCATATTCATCCAGCAATCCCTTCACCAGCACACGCGATTGCCGGGAGGTCCAGCCCTTCGTCTCATGGTAAATCGGCACAATGCGGCCTACATGCAGCGCCGACTCCGCCGCCTCGCCCACCACTTCATACTGCGCCACGTCCATGCGCGGGACCATCCATCCCTGTTTTCCAGAGATGATGCGACCGCTCATCATGACGACTTTCCCGACCGCCAGGACGTCTTCAAGATAGGCCTGATTGAAGAACACCACCTGCATCTTCCCGGTCTCATCCTCGACACCGACCTCCAGCACAGACAAGCGCCGATTCCTCGTACGCTTCGCTTCGCATTTCGCGATGGTGCCGCAAATCGACGTGACCATACCCGGCACCAGGTTGCCGATGGGTGTCATGACGGATCGATCTTCGTAGCGCCAGGGGATCGTCCACAAGGCATCCTCCACCGTCGCCACCCCGAGCCGTTGCAGCAAGGCCATCCGCTTCGGCCCCACCCCTTTCACAAATTGGACTGGAAGATTCCAGATGTCCCCTCGCGTCGATCCCGCGGACGACGCCGCGTCGTCGATCTGGCCTTCACGGGCAGCTATCGCCTCAGGCGCCGATTCGCGAAGCCGCCCGAGAATAGCGCAGGCCGCTTGCAACCGCCGCTGTTGTTCGTCGATCGGGAGAGCCTGCTGGAAATCGATGAAGAGTTCACGGAGCGAACGCAGACGGGATTCAATAACCGGGGGAATCCATTCCTGAGCGAGAGCGGATTGCACCTGACTCGACACGAAGCTGCTGAGATTCTTCACGGCCCCGGCGTGGGCGCAGTCGTCCTTCGTCGCAAACTCAATCGGCCGCGCGAGGCGATCGAGCCACTCGTGAAACGTCGCAGGCAAGCTGGACTCGGCGGGAGGCTCCATAACTGGGCGGGATCGTAGCATACCGCCGCAAGTCACTCAATGAAGTCCTCCGGCGCTCACCGATAGCTCGCCGGCCTCGCGCTGACCGGTCGTTCATTATATGGGGATTTCTTGGCCCGCTCCTTCTCAGGTGTTACACTGAGCCACCCTAACCACTATGTATCGCCGCAACATCCAACATGTCCTCATTCCCCTGGCCGTAGGCCTGATTTTCTTCCTGGCCTATCAGCTGTATTTCAAAGCCCTGTGGGTCACCGTACCGGTTGCGCACACACCCGCCCAGGCAACCGGCGAGTTAACAGAGCCGCGCACGGCCGGATTGCAGGCTGAGCCGCCTCCGACCGAGGAAGAGATCAAACAGGTTCGTGGGATTGACCCTACTATCGTTCCAGAAACCGATTCCAGCCAGCTCCTGGAAGCCATTCGCGATGAAATTGAAAAGAAGCAGCTCCCTGTTGCTGAACGAAAGCTGATGAGTCTGGCCCCGTCAGTCCTCGCCGATGCCAAAGCGAAGCCCTACGTCGCGATTCTCTGGAACAATCTCGGGCTGGAACAGGAACGGATCGACGGAACCAAGGTGTCCGTTAAAGCGTTCAAGAAAGCCGCCGCACTCGACAACAGCAATCCGATCATCCAATTGAACCTGGCCCACGCCTATTGGGAACTGCGCGATCCGGCTCTCAATCAGGACTTTTTGATCAATCTGATCACCCTCGCACCAAACGAGCCTTTCCCGCATCTCGCAATGGCGGATCTGCTCTACGAACAGGACCAGCTGACAGAGGCGACCAAGCATCTGACACAGGCAACGGAACGGGCCGGCAAAGATCCGCGCGTCCAGTCCTATCTCTCGACCGTCACGGAGAAAGTACGCCATACCGACGCGGTGGAATCCCGCATGAATGCCAGAAGTAGCAGCCACTTCCTGGTGAAATACAACGGAGCGGAAGATCACGGCACCTGGACGGTGGTACTGGAAATCTTAGAAGAGGCCTATCGCGAAATCGGGCAACGATTCGGCCATTTCCCCGCCAAACCGATCGTGGTGGTCCTGCACACCAAAGATACGTTTCAGACGGCCACCGGCAGCCCGGCCTGGGCCGACGGCCTCTACGATCCGACGCTCGGCCGCATCCAAATTCCGACACAAGGCGCCACCACCGATACCAAGTGGCTTGCCAATGTCCTGCGGCATGAATATGTGCATGCCCTTTTACATGATCGCCTGGAGGGCCAGATCGGTTTGCTGCCGGTGTGGCTCAACGAAGGGCTGGCCATGCAACTAGCCGGTAGTGCCTGGCCGGACCTCGATCAGGCCATGCCGAACGGCGGCTCAGTTCTGCACTTGCGCTACTTGGAAGGGGGATGGGGACAGATGCCGAACGACGTGGCGACCCTCGCCTACCTCGAGGCCAATTCCGCGACGCACTATATGATCGAACGATTCGGCATGAGCCGCGTCGTCGATCTCCTGGATGCCTTTAAGGGAAAAGCCACCGTGGCAACCGCCCTGCAGGATAAGCTTTATCTCTCCTACGATCAGTTTCACCAACAGTGGCTGGATACGTTCCTGCAAAAGCGCGGCTAGCCGTCACTCGCTTAGACCCACTCTTCCCGTAGTGGTCGTCCTGCTTGGCCAGACCAGGTCGGCAACTGCAGCGCCTTCTCCTCCACGACTTCTGATTCAGCGACGTCTTCGGCTTCCGTCTGAGCAAATTGATCTTCCCAGAGAATGTGGCGCCCTTCGTCCTCGGACATCCGGATCCTGAAATCAAACGAGCGGCTGAGTTCCGGGTTATCACGATCCTCGCTCACACGGCGATCGGCGATACGTTCCATCCTGGCGCGGTTGTTTCCATCCGTTGAAAACTCGTCTTCCCAGACCAGTCCGCCTGTTTCAGGATCAAGCGCGCGGAGCAAAAAAGACGGTCGAGGAGACGCAGACGACATCTCGCGGACTCGGGTCACTGTCGCGCGCCTCGGCACCAGGGTCGAAACCAACTGCCCCGCACTCTCTGCATCACGGGGCGTCAGATTCAGGTTTCCTTCCCATTGAAACTTTCCGGTCGTCGCGTCATAGACACGCAGCACGAAATTGGAGAGGTCCGTCGCGCCCGGGCCGACCCCGCCTGCAAAGATTCGAGCTTGCGACTGCGGTCCGTTCGTCGCGTGTTCTTCTTTCACATTCAACTCATAGGTGTCATCCGAAAGCACTTCGCCGCTCTGCGGGTCGTAGATCTTCACGGTGATCGTCGAGACGTCCCCGACCTGATAGCCGAACCCGGCCGCGACAATCCCCGCTTTGACTGGAGCCACCTCGGCCCACGCCAGCGACGGGCCGAGCAGGATACCGACAAGAACCCAGGCCAGGCTTTTTATGGAATGCCGCAGACGGCTGGACGAGTGGAGCTTCTTCACTGGAAGCTTGGGAGACATGGCACCGGTTATTGACTGCAGAAGACGGCTGATCCAAGAAATGATTGGCATGGCCCCTCCGTGATGTTGGGGTCATTCTGCCTGCGTCGAACCCTCCTCGTATATTCCCCACTGTGGGAGGATTCCCCTCGAAAGAGGGGGGGGAATGGGCCGAAGAAGCCGAGAACAGGCGACGCTCATGCGTGAGGATTTACAGCGCCAAACAGGCGATAGCGATGTCGGGCGATCCAACGATAGACCCGTTCAGCCAAGCTTCGAGCGATGGGGGCTTTCACTATCCACCGGACGAATGTCCCACCTGGGAGGCCGTGCATCAACGGAAGGAATGCGTCAAGGCCTTGCGATACCCCGCCTGCAGGGCTGATGAGATAGGCCATGGACGGAGGGCCTGGCCGATACTGCGCCCCCAATGCGCTGGCCGCTTCCTGACTCTCGTAGGGAATCATCTGAACTCCTATTCCCGCCCGGTCGAGGCGCTCCTTGGCGGCAACACAGAGCCGGCAATGTGAATCATAGATCAGCAGGCTGGTATGCAGAGAATCTCTCGGACAGGCAGGCAACGGCTCTTGCATGATGCGAACAGGCTATCACCCAGAGATTTCGCTCATCAAGGCGCCGTTGTCGCTGCCGACTGAACAAGCTATAGTGACACCATGATACGCCCATGGGGATTGATGATCAGCTTGATCGGCCTCACCGCCGTCGGCATGGCGACTCTGTTTCTCGTGGGTCAGCCGGACCAGGCAGAGCCCAGCCGCTTCCTCATCGGGTTTCTCGTTGGCATCCCGCTGTTCATGCTGGTCGTAGTGCGCCTGGGGTATCGATGGGCGCTTATGGCGAGTGTGATCTATGGAACCGTGGGATTGGCCCTGGACTTGTCGACGATCGTGCAGTTGATTACGAAAGAGCAACCGACCGTCGCTTCGCTGACGGCCAACGGGTTCAGCGGGATTTTGAACTTTCTCGTGATTGCCTTCGGCGGACGCGCGTTCTTGGACGTGCCCCAGGCGCCACCGCCTCCAGGATCCCATCCTCCCAATCCTCCGTTTCCGGCTTCATCCGCAACACCCTAGTCGTGGCGAATCCGGCCTTCTTGAGCCAGGCACTCGTCTCCTTCGCCGAATACGTATTGCCCTCTTCCGTGAAGAGCAGCATCGACACGGCAAAGAGACTGGCTTCGGCAGGATGGAGGCTTTCGCGATCGTGCAGAAACGCATCCTGAATCAATAGACGCCCGCCGGGATTCAAGGCCGCACGCGCGCGCCGAAAGATGACACGATTCGTAGCCGGTGAATAGATGTGCAGCACATTCGAATACCAGATGACATCGTACGTGCCCGGGATGTCCTCCTGCGTGAAATCGAGCGGCACATAGCTGAGTCGAGGGCCCGCCTTATGCGTCGCGGCAATTTCCCTCGCCACCTCGAGGGCCGCCGGTCGGTCGCCGACGGCGGCACGCAAACGCGGGTGTTTGGACAGAAAGGCCATGGCATAGGTGCCCGGTCCGCCGCCGAGATCGAGCAACGTCGTCGCCCCGCGCAAGTCCACTTGTGCGGCAATCTTCGGCGCCGTCTCCAACGTCCGATAATGCATGGCCCAGGTGAATCGTTGGCGATAACCCGGCTCTTCCGGTTCATCCTGATCCAACGGACGGCCTGATCGCACGGACTCGTCCAGGCGCGCCCAATCCTGCCAATGGCTCGTCATGAGATCCAGGTAATCTTTGCGATAGGCCGGATCTCGGGCATTCAATGCCGTCGCCGCCAGCCGGCTATTACGGTAGATCGGTCCGGCTTTCGTGAGCAGGCCGGACATCGCCAAATTGCGGCAGAGGATCGAGAGTCCCCGCTCGCTCATAGCCACGGCCTTCGCCAACTGAGGGATCGTCCAGCGGCGCGTGCCGATCTTCGTAAAGAGATCCAACTCCAACGCCGTAAGGAGAATGCGCGGCAACCGATAGGCTGACACCGCATCACGAAATTCATTGAAACTGGTGATGCGCGGCTTCACGAGGCTCCGCCGATTTGCCGCAAACACCACCGCATAAGATCCTGCACCTTGGACGGATTCGTGACATCGACCGGACGCGCAAAGGTCGCCGCCACGAACTCGTCGTTCATTTCCGTTTCCTCGGTAAATCCGGATTGCAGAAGCAGCGCGCGATACTTCCCGACCGCCGGCTGAATAAAATACTTCGCCTGCTTCGCCACTTCGTCCGTCCCGAGATCCTCCGGCGTCCCGTCGGACATCAACGCCATGACATCGTCCATCGCGATCCCGTACTGGCAGAGCACGGCGCCCTCCGGCTTGACCTCAAGTAACCAGCCGTCGGACCCGAGATCCATCGCGAGGGCGCCGCCCGGTTCCAATTCATAGAGTTGGGGAAACGCCTGCGTCAGCGCCGTACGGAGCTGCAACCAGGCAGACACAGCCGGATCACTCATGCATGCGACTCACGATAGGGAGGAGTCGGATCGGTCTCCGCCAGCCTGGCACGGAGCCGTATCAGACGATTCGTATTTTCTTCCAGCTTCGGCAGCTGATATTTGCGGTCCATATGCACGACGAGCTCGAGAAGATCCGCCGCTTCCTGCAACCGGCCTTGTTCTTCATAGCACTGCGCCAGCACAAACCGCGCCCCGCCGGTCCGCAGTTCGTCACGAGACCGTTCAGCGATCGACTGGCTGGTCTGGCAACAGGCGATCGCATCGTCGTAGCGTTTCTGGAGCAGGAACGTCCGGCCGATCATCCGCCAGGCATCGGCCACGCCGCCTTGATTCCCCAAGCGCCGCATCAGTACGAGCGAGTGCTCATAGTATTGAATCGCCTGATCGAATTGACCGTTCTCGCGCGCGACCAAGCCAAGATCCGAGAGCAACACCGCCTTGGCCGCTTCATCATGGGTCTTGGTCAGGAGATCCAGCGATTCGAGATAGTAGGCACGGGCACGATCCCATTCCCCGGCGTCGGCGCGCAGATTGCCCAGATTCCCGAGCGTCGTCCCGATGCCCTTCTCGTCGCCGAGAATCTTTTGCAGCTCCAACACTTCTTGGTAGTACGTCTGCGCCGAGTCTCGCCGGCCGCTGACCGCGCAGATATTCCCAAGATTTCCGAGCGTCGCGGCCATCGCGCGCTGATCCCCGGTCATCCGGTCGCATTCCAACGCCTTGGCGTAGCAGGTGTAGGCTTCCGTATAGAGGCCGCGCGCGAAATGCTCGTTCCCCTGGCGATTCAATTCTTCGGATAGCCCGTTTCGTAATGGCATAGGGACATGTCGCTACTGCAGCGCCTGCTCCAGAATGGGTTTCGCCCCGGTCATGATCGAGGTGCCATCGCCGACTAATACAGAATCGAACTCATACTTCAACAAGCGCCGTAACCCCTCTTTGGCCTTCTCACGATCGGCATACCTTTCGGCCGGCAGCATGGAAAGCGCGCCGGCCGGCTTCCCGATTAAGGCGTCACCAAGGATCAAGACGCCCTTCCGTTGTTGGATGAAGAGCGCGGACTCTCCGGGAGATTTCTGATCTTTGAGTTGAATCGCCCAGATCCCGCCGACCAGCAGTTCCCCGTCTTTAAAGGTCTTCGTCGGCTTGAGATCCATCTGCGGCGCGTCCGCTTCCGGGACATGGAGCTGACACTGAAACTCGTCCCGATAGCGGGTCGCTTCACGGAGATGGTCCCGATTCGTCACGATAATGTAATCGACGGGACCGTTGCGCAGCACCACCGCGCTCGCATCGCCGGTCATCGGCGGAGGGTCCACGAGAATCTTATGTTCGCCAACCGTCAAGAAGAGCCCATTGAAATCTAGCTGCTTCTCCTCGGAGAACCAGGACCATTGCCAGATACCGGGAAGAATGTTTTTCATAGATAGAAGCCGATGGCGCCTCGCCGATCACGGATGACAGGACGGGCTCACAGGGCGGCGACGGCGTCCTTTACGACTTTCGTAACCTTGGTCAAAATCCCGGCGTCATTGGGGAGATCCAGAATATCGTCTTCCGAAACCGTAATGAATTTGCGGTTCGGCCCTTTGGTGAGGGAGATTAAAAACATGCTGTTCGACGGAGTGACCGGAATCACCACCTGTACGGCCCCATCCACACCCTTGATCATATCCAGAAACTTCTGCTTCCCCGCTTCCATCTCATCCATGCATCATCACCCTTTTGCTCATCAGGCCCGCAGAGACATTGGATCCTGGAATCGCCTTACATCTTCGCAGGAGCCGCCAGCAACTTCTCAACCTCCACAACGATTTCGTTCGCTCCTGCAAGATCGATATCCATGTTGCCTACCCGCTGCCACCGGATCACTCCTGCCTGGTCGATCACATAGACATTCGGAATAAATTTTCCGCCACCATAGAGCTTGTCGGTCACTTTCCCCGGATCGAGCAAATAGGGATAGGTGACTTTCACGGGAAAAGCAGACAAGAACTCACCGACGTCTTTCTTTGAATTTCCCGACGAATTGACACCGACGACCGCTACATCTTTTCCTTTGGTCAGCTCTGATACTTTCTGAAGGTTTGAGCCCTGCATCATGCAGGGATCGCAGATATGGAACAGCCCGAGGACGATGACTTTCCCTTTATACGCATCCAACGATACCGTCTCGCCGGTAATCGCCGTCAACGTAAACGACGGCGCCTTCTCGCCCACTTTGAAGAATCCGGCCGCCAGCACCAGATGCGCCGCGAAGACCGGAAAGAGTAACGCACCGAATATCCACAGAGATCGCTTCATGAGAGCCTCCTTCGCCATCGATCGAACAACCGAATGAACGACGACAGCTATCCTACCATGCAGAATTTTTCAGGGGCAACGGCAGACAACGGATCCATCTGTTCTCGCCCCACACCCCAGCATTGCGAGAGAGCTCAACTCACCGATGGAAGAGGTGTCGAATCGAAGCCGGAGGAGAGAGCCAGCGTGAGAGCGTGTGGACAGGGCTGACGCCGCGAGCGAGCCAGTGCAACGACCGGCGCCAGCGGAACCACGCCGGCGCCGCATGAATCACGGGATCGTGACTCCGACACAAGGCAATCCCGTAGCGCCACCGCGCCTTCCAATCCTCCTGAAGTGTAAACAACAGCGCCCCGACGTCCTGATCCTCAATCCCCTCTTGCTGCTGTAGGAGGAGGCTCTTCGGCATGCGGTGGGCCAAACCCATGACATCGGAATCGGCCGCAATCATGTTCAGAATCTGCGGAGGAATAGGCGCATCCATGAGTCGATAAGACAACGCCAGACCGAGCAACAGGACCCGATAACATCTCCATTCCAGAGCGGTCGTGAGCACCCGCTTCCAATTCAGCCGTCCGGCACGGATGAGTCCGGCTACTTCCGTCACCAGACTAAGTTGTCCCCAAGCCTGATGCGCTCCATGCACGCAGAGTACGAGCAACGCTTCCTCCGGAGCCATTCCTTTAGTCTTCCGGCCGTCCAGCGAAACCGGCCTAACGCGGCCCCACACCTCCGGCCGATCAATAGGGAACTTCTGATGTGCATGTCTCACCGCCCACAGCAGTTCGATCTGACGCGACGTATTGCCGTGAAGGTAGACGAGCGGCCGCTCGCACGCACCGGCATCGACTGTGCGGTCACCCGCCCCTCCTCGCACAGCATAGCCCTGCGAGACCAACACTTGTTCTGCATTCGCAAGCTGGTCCCGACGCACAAGCGCAACCGGATCGGCGGGAGCACAGAGCGTGAGATCGCCGTAGATCATGGCGGCGAAACCTACGCCCCTGAAAGGAAGCACGGAGACTCCGGCCTCATCAAAAGCGCGGAACAGTCGAAGCAGTTCCCCCGCTCCGGCTTGATTCGCGGCTGCCGCCTCTTCCGTCCTCCGAATAAGGGCATCCAGATCCGCCGGAGGAATACGGTCGGCACACAGTTCGGTCAGCGTCCGGGAGAGCAGAGACTCGACCCCATGGCTCTTGGCCAACTCCATCAACAAGGGCCAATTCAAACCGGCTTGCGCCACCTCACGAATCCGGCGGCGGAGAGATTCAGGCACAGCGGCTCTGGCGCACCAGATGAGGAATTGGGCCTCCCGAAAGCGCACCGGGTTCACCCATCCAGCAGCCCCAACAGAGGGTGCCTTCCCATCGACCGGATGTCGGAGCGAGAATCCCACCGCTACGCCCTCCTCTCGAGCGAGCGCGTCACGCCGCGAAACGCGTTCACAAAGGGAATCCCGTAAAGCTTGGAGATAGTGGCAAACTGCCCGGAGTCTGCCCCTGGAATTCCGACGCGCAATACCTCCGGCTTGCCTGGGGCATACAGCGTGCCGAATAGCGCATCCCAGAGAGTGAACTTCACCCCAAAGTTCTTATTCCAGTGCCGAGGGTCAATGCTGTGATGGAGTTGATGATGCGCCGGACTCATCACCACCCGGTTCAACCAAGGCCCATAGGACATCCAGATATGGGAGTGCCGAAGATGAGTCCCCAGTAAGCCATAGAGAAATCCAAAAATACTCACGCCAAAGATCATCATGAACTGCCGGTCCCGACCAAGCACATTCTGAAATACCAGGGCCGATAGTCCGGCCACCGGCGCCTGAAGCACCACCGTGATCAGATTCTCAACCGGATGCACCCGAAATGCGGCCGCCGGTGTCAGCACCTCGGCGGAATGATGCACCTGGTGAAATGACCAGAGGACGGGATTGCTGTGGAGCCACACATGCGCCCAGTAATTGATCAGATCGGACAAGAGCAGAAACCCCATCGTCGCGGCGGCGATCGCCGCCGGGGACAATGACCCGGGAGGCTCCCAGCCCAATCGCTGGATGACCACCGCCGAGAGAATCTTGGCAGTCAGAAGACCGACCCCGGAAAAGACCGGGATCCAAATGAGAAAATTCAGCACAGTATCGACGGCCATGAAACGTAGATCCAGCAACGTGGACGGATGGCGATAGATGTGCGCCGGAAACGCATACTCGCGAAACGACTTGGCGCTCGTTCCTCCCTGCCGCATGGCGACATGATAGAGCCCCCACGCCAGTACCAGGCTGGAGAGCAGATAGGGCCAGGCCAGCCCGTTCGTAAAGTTAACGAACACCAGCGGAATCCGCTCAATGGCCTCTTGAAAGCTGGACCAGGAGCGGAATGACGCAAACACCGTCTCCCACACCCGTTCGAAGAACCAGCTGATCCGTTCAATCATGGCGACGACCTATCCCACAAACGATCATCAGGCACAGTCTCTTCTCTTCCCACGAGGCACTCTGAGGGGCAGCGGCTTGGGCATCACCGCCCGTTCAGGAACACCGCTAGACTGGTTGGCGGTTTTTCACCAACCAGTCTAGCCAGCGCACTCCTCGCACCTCCGTCACCAGAGGCATCGATTAGCTGACGCAGACGGCGTCCACCGCCTTCTGACACTGCTCCTTGTACTTCTGGCCCGTTACATCGCGCAGCAATTCATGCGCGACCAACACGGGCTCTGAGTAGGATTCCTTCTTCTGCTGCTCCATTGTTCTTCACCCCCTTTCGTTCCGCAAAGTCCCCCGTGCCTCTGCGGCTCACGGGAGCGGCGACCCTCTATCTGCCTTCAGCCTGCGTCGTCCTCTCGCTCCACTAACCCGCCTCAACGGAAGCGCGCTGCGTTCAAGTCATGAGCTGGCCCGTCCTCTCGAACTGGCCAGCTCATGTTTGCGAACAGCGATCCGAGCAACCCCAACTTAGAACAAGACGCCGTCGCTCTCCTTGCCAGCCTTGTCGCTGACCTTTTCCTTGTACTTCTGACCCGTTACATCGCGCAGCAATTCATGCGCGACCAACACGGGTTCCGAGTACGATTCCTTCTTCTGTTGCTCCATTCTTCTTCACCCCCTTTCCATCATTAAAGTCCCTCAGAACGCACGGCATCCTGAGAGCGAGTGAGCGGATCGGAGGCGAGGCTGCGCCGGATTCGCCCTCCGGCACGTTGAAACGGCCCGACATACAGCTTCCCGACTGTCGCAAAATCGTCCTTTTTTATGCCGACAAGCCCGAATCGAAGGCGTTCGTGGCGATCCGGCAGGCACAGAGTGCCAAACAACCAATCCCACAACGCAAACTTCACCCCGAAATTCTTGTTGTGATGCCGCGGATCGAGGCTGTGATGCGTTTGGTGCACGATCGGAGTCACCAGAATGCGATCCAGCAGGGGACCGTAGGAAATCGGAAGATGCGAGTGCTGCAGATGAAGCCCTGAGAGTCCATACATAAACCCCACGAGGCTGACCCCGAACATCGTCGTGACGGCTAAGTCCTGCGCAGGAAAGTTCTCATAAAAGACAAAAGCCAAGCCGATCACCGGCGCGCGCAGGATCGCCGTCACGAAAAATTCCAATGGATGCGCACGGTACGCTGAAATGGGCGTCAACACCTCAGCCGAATGATGGACCTGGTGAAAGGCCCACAACAGTGGGACTTTGTGGAGCAGCAGATGAGCCCAATAATTCACGAAATCGTGCAGCAGGTAAAACCCCAGCGCCGCGGCGAAGAGGGCGGGCACCGGCAAGGTGGCCGGAGGTTCCCACGCCAAGTATCCGATCAAAAACCCCTTCCCCATCTTCTCTGCGAGGACCCCGACGCCGGCCAACATGGGAACAAAGAGCAACACATTGAGCAGAGCGCTCACGAGATAGAAACGATAGTCCAGCAGCGCAGAGGGGTGACCGTACACACCGCGAGGAAACAGAAACGCCCTGAAGGAGGGGGCGGGCGGCACGTCGCGCTTCTTGGACACATGGTACGCCACCCCGGCAATCGTCACACTGGCCAGCACATAGGGCCAGGCCAGGCCGCTCGTGAGCCTGGTGAAGGTCCCGAGGACCTCTCCGATCGCTGCCGTGAAACTGTCCCAGGATGAAACGGCAGACAGGGAATACTCTGCCACGCGCTCCAGAAACCATCGTACTGCGTCAATCACCATCACCCTCTATCAGTTCTTGCACCACGTGAACGACGGAACCTGCCTTGTAATATCGGTGGGTTGGCCGACCGAAGCCGGCCAACCCACACTCGCGGCTACGCAGGCGATTCGTTGCCGACTTTCTCCCGCGCGTTCTTCACGGCGGACGCTCCACCCGTCACATCGCGCAGCAATTCATGCGCGACCAACACGGGCTCTGCGTACGATTCCTTCTTCTGTTGTTCCATTGTTCTTCACCCCCTTTCGCTTGTTAAAGTCCCTCATGACCAGGTGCGTCACGAGAGCGTATTCACGGTTTTCTTGCGCAGCACAATTCCCATCCTTACCGCTAAGCCCCCGCGCAGGCCGACTACGCCGCGGATCGGGCTTCAAGCAGCGGACGGATCAACGTGGGCAGATCGAGGATGTCCCGGCCGAAGTGGAGCCGATAGCAATCGACCTGCTGGACGAGTTTCGATAAGGCCTGAAACTCACGGCGGGCCACCGTCTGATCGTAGACCAGGAGGCCTTGCGGCATCAGGGCTTCTAGCGCGCGGCTCTTGGGCAGCGGTTCCAGACAGCTATGCGGCATATCGACGACGTGCGGGAACATGATCATGGCCGGCGTGCAGGAGCGGCCGATGGACTCGGCATAGAGGTCTTCAGACTGAAAGTGCTTCTTCTGAACCCCTTGTTTCAACAGGCCTGGTGGCGCATTGCGTAACTCAGGGAAAAACTCGATCGTCCGATCCGTCACATCGATCTTCATGGGAAAGGCCAGCAGTTCCATCTGCGTGCCCCGATCGCGCAGCAAGGGATAGTCGTCCGACAGGTACCGGAACCCCGAACGCAGGAGCGAGAGAAACGACGTGGTTTTCCCCTGG
The DNA here is from genome assembly GCA_030653545.1 of Nitrospira sp. Classification (NCBI taxonomy): domain Bacteria; kingdom Pseudomonadati; phylum Nitrospirota; class Nitrospiria; order Nitrospirales; family Nitrospiraceae; genus Nitrospira; species Nitrospira sp. The sequence continues at coordinate 227,411 of JAURZE010000038.1, forward strand.
CCGCTATAGCCGGGAATCAAGATGCCTTGCCCCTCATACTCGAGCGCCGTCGCATGCACGGTATAGAGGCCGTTGCGCTTCAGCAGCTCAGCGAGCGCGAAATGGAGAAAGCTCGTCCGCACATCGGGATGCAGCGCATCGGGCTGAATGAAGTAGCCCTCCACCAGATTCCGGACGCCGTCGATCACCAGCACTCCCTGTTCATGAAAGTCGGCAATGAGCCGGTTCCCGTCCTGCACGATCTCGCATTGCCACAGCGGACGCACCGCATCCCCCAAGGAAGGCCGCTCCCCTGCAAACAACACCTTCGAGCCTGCTGACATCGTCACCGGCACCTCCGCTCGACTGGCAACTTCGTCAAACTGGATCGTCAGCACCGGCGCTCCCTGCGCCACGTCCGTCTGGAAATGCCGGAGGAAGGTAAGTGTCGGCTCGACAAATGCGGGAACGGACGTCCGAAACCGGAGATCGAGGCCATGACAATTGAAGAGATATTCGCCTGTCGTGATCGTTGCGCTCATTGCATCCCTCATTAGAGAAGTTGATTTCTTCATCATCCCCGGCCAGCCCATACGACCTGCGCGCCGCTCCCCTGCGTTCTCACACCTCTTCCAGGCTCAGCAGTCCTTCGTGACTCAGATGGGTCACGAGGGCGAATAGATCATCGGCGATCCGCTCCGGCGGAGCGTCGAACCGCCCGCACAGCGCCACGTGGATCGCCTGAAGGGATAGACTTCCGTTGCAGGCCTCCCAGATCGCACTGCCAACCCGATTCAAGGTGTAATAGCGGCCGGTCCCCAAGTGGAGCAACACCGTTTCGCCGTCCAGTGTCGTTCCCTGGACATCCTGATTGGGGCGCGGCACCGCCGACAGGAGGTCCTGACGGGTATCTTGCCGGCCACGTTCAATCTGCTGCTGTTCTCCTTCCGACAGGACGGCCCGAGCCGCTTCGGCCAGCTGCGCGGTCGTCGCGCTCCCCGCCGGCGAGGCTTGTCCGGGCTCGGACTCGACGGTCATATCCGGTCTCAAATCGGCGGTGATAAACGGCTGTCGCCCCATGATGACGCTCCCTTCGTTGTGACTCGACGTGTCCGTACGCCTTACGCCCGTCCGGCACAGAGCAAATCGGCCAAGGCATCGCCGATCCGCTGACCCGTATAGTTTTCGAAAAAGGTAAACCCCGGGCTGGTATTGACTTCGAAACAGTAGTAGGCACCATCCGGCGTCCGGCGAAGATCGATCCCGCTCAGGCTCAATCCCAGTCCCTTGGCGAGATTGAGACAGCGGGTTTGAACGCTCGGCTCCAATTCGACCGCTCGCATGGTGCGCTGCTTGTCCTCGCGCTCGGCATACCGGTAATCCGCCCCGTCCGACAGTACCTCCGTCGCGAACAATCGGTCTCCGACCGTGTGGACACGTAAGTCTGCGCCGGGAATGGTTTCTTGTAGTTGCACCGGGCAGGTCCGGATCTGTTCCAGGCGAGGAAAATCGGCCGGCGTGAGCGGCCGCACGATTGATCGCTCCGCGCTGATGGATTTGTAGATGACGCGCCCCTGACAGGCGTCATAGAAGCGGCGCGCTGCCTCCGGCACCATCGTCACCAGGGTCTTCGGAACCAGGAAGCCATACTGCTCAATCAATCGCTGCTGATAGGGCTTCGACATGTTCGTATGCCCGGCCTGGCGCCGGTTGACGACCAGGACCGGAAGGCTTTCGGCGAACTCCCACAGCGTCGTCGCCACCATGCGCTCGCGCGGCGTCGAGGCTGAACGGGCGCCGACTCCGCGGAGATACACGGCTTCAATGCTTGCCGCATCAATGACCCGCTGGCCAAGCCGAATGCGTCCCACCACCCGGCCGCCGTCGGTAGACCAGGAGACATCCCAATCCTGTCCGTCCGACTCCGGATGGACCAGCATGAGGTCAGCGTTCCGGACTGCAAGTCGGGCACACACGTTCGCGAGCACCGGATCGGCCATCGGCCCCATGAGAAGAATCATGATGCGAAAGACTCCTGAGTTCGGAAAGATGTTTGAGCAGATGTTCTACGATCTGCTGCTGGGCATCCTGCGGACAGCGCCAGAAATTCGGCGCACTGCTGACATCGAGACACGCGATTCCCCCGTCATGGGTGATCACAATCTGGCACTCGGCGAAGCTGAGCCCCAATGCGCGCACGAGACGAAGGCACTGCGCGGCATGAGCCGACCGCACCTCCATCGGCTGCGGCACGGCCTCACTGGGACGAAGCACCGTGGCGACCACTTCTTCTCCAACCACATAGACTGTCGCCTGTTGCCCCGGTGGAATCGCTTGGAGTGATACCGCCTGCTGCTCCATGACCCGGCGGATCTGCTCGCCCCCATCGTGCGAATGGAGAAACCGCCCCGGCTCGACCGACCCCAGCGGCTTGAGATAGGCCGACTCGCCCCAGGTCATAAATTGTTGCAGCGCATCGGCCTGGCTTGACGTGCAGCGAGACGCCGGAAGGATAAATCCATGATCCTGAGCGAGCTGCGCCAGCAATGGGCTCCCCGAAAGGAGCGTGGGCCTCCCGCCGGGCATCGGTCGGTTGACCACGGAACAGGGCATGGCATTCAGGAAGGCCAACCAGGCCGCCGTGGCTTCCTTCGTCACATATTGGCCATCAGCGTCCGAGAGCCCTTCAAGATCCAAACGGAGAGGGAAAGGGAGGAGAGCGAAAATCCCGGTCAAATCATCGAGGGGAATCGTCCGGCCGTCGATCTCCAGGAATCCTGGAACGACCGCCTCTCCGCCCACGACCGGCCAATCGAGCAGGATCTTATCCAGAAGTTGCACGGGCTCCACCCAGAAGACATCTCCACCCGTCCGTTGGGCCTCCCGATGGACCAACGTCGCCCAGGGATCGGTCGAATCGGCAAGAATGAGAATCACTGAGGGTGACTCCTCTCCGGCGCCTAAGATGGTGGAATGGCTGCTTCGGATACAGTAAGGCGCGCCACGTCTTCGAGAAGAGTAACCCCGGCCTGACGTTCTGCCTAGATCACTAGAAGCGGGGGCCTCCCCCTACGGAGGTCCGTCCGTAGCACTACGTACGCCGGAACATTTGGCCGGGAGGGTAAACCGCAGGCACGACACAACAAGCCACGCTATTCAAGTCTGCCAAAGGAAAGAAGCGATCAAGGGGGAGAGACTATTGGTAGTGTTGCGCTTGGGTGAGGAATAACGAGGCATAGAGGCCTTGGCGGCTCATCAAATCATCATGCGTTCCCTGTTCCACGATCTGACCGCGATCCACGACGAAAATCCGGTCGGCCATTTTCACCGTGGACAACCGATGACTGATTAAAATCGCCGTCCGTCCTTGTGCGAGTTCGTGGAACCGTTCGAACAGCTCCGCCTCCGCCTTTGCGTCCATGGCACTGGTCGGTTCGTCGAGAATCAGGATCTGGGAATTGCGGAGAATGGCTCTCGCCAGCGCCACCTTCTGCCATTCCCCGATACTCAGCTCATGCCCCCCGTCGAATAACTTACCCAACAGGGACTCGTAGCCCTTCGGCAAACGCTCGATGGCCTCATGGACCCCGGCCTGCCTGGCCGCCTGCACGACCATCGGAAGCGCGACATCCGGCGCGTTCACCCCCAACGTGATGTTGTCTTTGGCGGAAAACTGAAACTTCACAAAGTCCTGAAAAATCCCGCTGACCGCCCCGCGGACATCGGCGATGGCATAGTCACGCAGGTCCGTCCCGTCGATCGTAATACGACCGCTCGTGGGATCGTAGAGACGACACAACAGCTTCACCAGCGTGGTCTTCCCTGCGCCGTTGGCTCCGACGAATGCCACATGCTCGCCGGGCTTGATCGTAAAGGTGAAGTCGCGGACGGCCACCCGTTCTTCGTGGGGATATTGAAACGAGACCTGCTCGAACGTAATTCCCTGCCCGAGCGAGGCAGGAAACGGTCGAGGCTTGACCGCTTCGGGCAATTTCGAGCGAATCGCCAGGAATTCGTTCAGCGTCGTCAGAAAAAGATTGCTCTCATACAAATTCGACACACTCCAGCCCAGCCCTTCGAGAAACCCCGAGGCCCGCTGAATGGCCTGAAAGAACATGACCAGGTCGCCCACAGTCAGGAGCCCGTGAAACGTTCGCACCGCCACGAAACTGTAGACCCCGAAGACTCCTACGACCCCCACGATCTGCGCAGCCAACCCGGCAAACGCCCATCGCCGCTCTAGAGCGACCCGCTCCCGACGCAGCACCGTTCGCGCATCGCGGAACCATTCCCGCAACCGGGGGCCCAGGTCGAACAGACGCACCTCTTTGGCCGCGGTGGCCTGGGTGAGCAGCATGTTGACGTACCAGGCCTTCCGTTCCAGCGGCGTGCGCTCGCGCTCCCAGGCAAACAGCCGATTGGACTGTTGCAAGCGGACAAAGAAATACGGAATCGCCGTCAGGGCCAGGACCGGAATGACCGCCCAATGCAACCACCAGAGAATGCCCGCCATCGCCAACAGCGAGATGCCATCCTGGAAACATTGCAAGAGCGCGTTGAGAATCGCGGTGGGACGATACGGCGCTTCCTGCTGCGCTCGATGCAGCGTATCTTGGTACCGCGCGTTCTCGTAATACTCGAGGTCGACCTCGACGGACTTCGCCTGCAGCAGCGCATGCATATGATCGGTGACGACTTGGGCATGGATCCTGGAGATCAGGGAGGATACAACTGTGAGCATAGCACTGATCACTGCAGCCCCTGCCAGGCCCGCAAGAATTGTCGTGATGGGGGTCAACGAGGCATCCTGCGCGGGAGCCTTGAGCCCCTCCGTCACCGCATCGATCAACAGTTTGGTCAGATACAGCACGGCCAAGGGAAGCACCCCCTGGATCACCCGTACGACAATACTGCCAACTGCGAGACTCGGACTGCTCTGCCAGACAAACGAGAGGGCATACCGCAGTGTCTGGAGAAAGGGACGTATGCGGAACAACAGGCTATTCATGGAAATCGCTTGCGTATGGACTCATATCAGATCGCCGCCGTCGTCCCCTTCCGGGGGCGCACTGGCGGCGCCTGCTCACGGTTGACCGGTTGATCGGGCGGGAACGCATAGGTGACGGTGAAACGCTGCCAATGCTGGCCGGGCTCGTGAAACGGCTGACGATCGAGCGTCAGCCAGGCATGGCCATCGAGTCCGGACCCGTCCTTTCTGACCCCGCAATGAAACGACACCGGATACCCTGATCGTGTGGCGAACCAATACAACGCCAACGACCGGGGAAAGCAATTTCCTTTCGCATTGTAGGGAAAGAGTTGGAGCCAGCGGTCCACATAGTAGACGAGGTCCTCGAACCGCGACGAATCCGGCGTCCCGGAGAGCGCGCCAGGGGCCAGCCGCTTCAGCACAGCCGGAAGGTTCTCGCCGCGCAGTCGGAGACGAATCCGGGACACGATCACCGCCACCTGCAGCAGCATCCAATATTTTCTTACGACTCGCTTCATCGCGGGCTCACTGGAAGAAATCGCCCGGCACATTCCAGCCATCGCCGCCGCACCGGACCTGCCGGAGAGGTCGCCCAGCCTTCGCCGAACGTGGAAGAGTGACGGCCCGACCTGAATCGGCTCGACGACACCATCAGCCTCCGTGCTCCACCCACCGATTGATCGCGCCTCGAATTGAAGAGGGAACCAGATTCCTTACCGCTCGCTGGCACGGCCGAACGAGATGAGCCAATCGCGCGAGCCCCCCGCCACGGGAAAACCAGCGTGGCGGATTCTCCACTATTGAAGAGCCGTCCCGGCACAGCACCAGGCCGAATCGACACCGTTCCCACCAGGTATCTTTCAACGTCAAGTAGAACGCCACGGCCTGCTCCTCAGTGACGCCCTCTCGTGGACTCGCCAAGAGACTAGCCGGCATGCGTTCGGACAACATCCGGACATCGGCATCGGTCGAATAGCGGGCAAGAATAGAGTCCGGGATGGGCGCATCCAGCACACGATGGGCCAGCGCCAATCCCATGTGCATCAATCGCTGGCAATGCCAGGCCGTTGCATTCGCAAAGATCCGCTCCCAATCAAGGTCCGGGTGTGAACGGAGCACTTCGGCGACATCGCACACCCACTTGAGCTGCTCCCAGGCATGCTTCGATCCATGCACGCAGAGAAGAATCAGAAGCTCCTCCGGCGCCAATCCTTGCACGGTCGAATTCCCCAGCCGCACCGGCGACCGATGCGCCCAGAACTCCGGACGATCCAGTTGAAAGGCAAAATGCTGATGCGCCATCACCCACTGAAGATCGACCCGAAACAGGCTGCGCTTCTTGATAAACACATGATAGGGCCCCTCTTCGTGCTCCGCTTCCGCAGGGTCTGTCGACGGATCTTTCCGTTCATAACCCTGGGCGATCAACACGGCTTGCGCGGCCCCGATCGCAGATTCGGGAATCAGGAGATCGAGATCGCTGAAATCGCGGAGCGTCAGATCGCCGTAAGCAGACACCGCTAGCGTCGCGCCTTTGATCGGCACGACCGGCACGCTGCGCGCGGCAAATGCGTCACACAGACCTCCCAGCTCCTGGGCGAGCGATCGATTCAGCATGGCACAGGCTTGCGTCTTTTGACGCAGCTTCGTCAACGTATCGGCCGGCACAAGAGCCGGACAGAGGGTCGACAGATTCCGGTGGAGCAACGGAAGCACACCGTGATAGGCGGCGAGGTCCAGCAGTAGTCCCCAATCAAGAGGCTCCTGGACCCGCGAGCAGATGCGCGCGCGCAGGTCCTCGGTGACGCATGTTCGGGCGCACCAGACCAGCAGCTCTCCTTCAGGCGACCAGGGAAACTGTCGCGGTTCCTTCATCGCCCCTTCTCCAGCAACGGAGTGATCAGGTTCGGCAAGTCCAGAATATCGCGACCGAAATGCAGGCGGTAACAATCGACCTGCTGCACGAGTTTGGCCAGCACCTTAAATTCACGCCTGGCGACCTCTTGATCGTACACCAGCAGGGCTTGCGGCAAGAGCGCTTCCAAGGCCCGGCTCTTGGGAAGCAACTCCAGGTGGCTTTGCGGCGCATCCACCACATGGGGGAAAAGCACCAGGGCCGGCTGGCAGCGCTCTCCGACCGCCGTAGGATAGAGATCTTCGGCGTAGAAGAATCGCTTGGGCACACCCGGATGGAGTACCTGCTCTGAGGCCGCTCTGAGTTCCGGAAAAAACTGCACCGTGGCGTCCGTCACATTGATCTTGATCGGAAACGACAACACCTCCACGTGGGTCCCCGAATCCTGGAGGAGCGGATGGTCGTCAGATAGATAGCGGTAGCCCGAACGGAGCAAGGAGATGAAGGAGGTGGTCTTCCCGCGCCCGCTGTTGCCGGGAATCAAAATGGCTCGGCCGTTGTGTTCCAAGGCCGTCGCATGAATCGTATAGAGCCCGCGCCGCCGCAGCAGTTCGATCAGCGCCAGGTGAAACAGATATTCAATGAGATTCGCGGGCAGGCGATCGGGATTGATCAGATACCCCTCGGCCCGGCTCTGCGCGCCGTCGATCACCAGGACCCCGATGCCATGAAACTCCGCGATCAGAAGCCCCTGATCCAGGAGCACATCATAGGGCAATCCGGTGGCTCGCCGATCCCCGACGGCCTCGCCGGTACCGGACGCCAGCTTCCTGGCCGATGCAGAAATCGCGAGAGGGACCGCGGCCCGATCCTGCACCTGGTGAAAGCGAATAGCTAGATCCGCGTCGGCTTCGAGCGCATCATCCCGACGAAAATGCCGCAACAACTCGCGCACCGGTTGCGCCAGAATCGGCACATCCGTTTCATATCGGACCGATGTCCCATATAGTGAATACCGAGAGTCAGCCATGCTCATTTCTACCATGTCCTCAGGATTCAACCGACGTATTTCGCGCTCTCACCCGTCGCCGCAAGGAGACGGGCCGGCCTGCTCATTCAGCGGGCCGGCCCCTTCACGTTAGTCGTTATTCCACCATCGGCGCTTCTTATTGTCATCGCAATTGTAGCCTGATTGACCCGCCGTAATATCGCGCAACAGTTCGTGCTTCACAATCACCGGCTGAACGTAGGACTCTTTTTTCTGTTCCATCGCGTTGTGGCCTCCTCAATTTTGAATATAGGCTGGCCAATCCCTGTGAACCGGCCAGTCCACTGCCTATCTACTTATCCTCACACTGCCGACAGATCACCTGACCTGACTGGCCCGCCGTGATGTCGCGCAGCAACTCGTGCTTCACGACTGCCGGCTGAACATACTCTCCTTTCTTCTGCTCCATTTACTCTTCACCTCCTTTCTTGTTGAAGTAACCCTTCTTGAATCAATTCATTGACCAACGCCACCAGATCATCGAGGGCTCGCTCTGGCGCCACCTCAAACCGGTCACAGATGGCCGCATGAATATCGGCCATCGTGCTCTGCCCGGCACAATGCTCCCAAATTACGCTCCCCAATCGATTCAATGTGTAGTAGCGCCCGCTGCTCAGATCGAGGAGGACGGTTTCTCCATCCATCGTCGTGCCCTGCACGTCCGGGTTCGGCCGCAGCACGGTGCGGCTCAACTCATTCCGGTCGATCGAAGACCCTGTCGTAGGCGGCAATATTGTCGTCGATGCTAAGTCGGCCATGGGCACTCCTTCTCGATTTGTCATTGCCGGGTTTTCCCTCTTACGAAAGACCCACCTGAGGTCAATTGTCCACGCCGCTCCCTCGCAGCCCCGACCACATCGTGTCAGCGTCTTCAAGAAAGGTAGCCTGGCATTGGGTTTCTGCCTATACCTCTAAAGACCCGTGGAGACACCCTACCTTGGTAGGTGCCTGGAACAGGCTGGTTGCCGCAGGCATCGGGAGAAGAAATTTCAGGCGTATCAAGGCAGGCGCGCAACGACCGCACAGGCTTACCCTGGCTGCTCGCACCCGTCAGACCTGCGAGAGTTAGCCGTAGTGGCTATCAAGAGACACTCCGAATGCCGCCGACAAGAAGAAGAGCTCAGGAGGTTGTCGAGTGATGGGGACGAGGGGATGGGGGCGGTACCTAGATTCGCTACGTGGGAGTATCGGCTTTCTTACGGGGCAGAATTCGTATCGCTCTGATTCAGCATCTCTTCAAGCTGGGCTTTGGCATTGCCTTCGAACCGGACAAACTCCACGCCGAACCGATGATCCCCTTGCCAGCGAACCGTTGCGATGGCGATGTCGATGGGACTCCGTGCACCGGACAGCTGAATGTGCACACGGAAATGGGCACCGATTTGGGCATGCAGATCTGAATCGATCTCGCCGCCGGTAATGGTGAGATTCGTCATCGTCCCGCTTCCGTTGCCCCCCTCGCCGCTCAAGGTAACAGGGTAGTTTACTTCGATCCTCGGCCGACCGCGTTCATGCATATCGAAACACCCTCCCGCGAGGCACAGGTTAGAGAATGACCGCCTACGTCAACTTCCGTGGGTCGGCCGACGGCTCGAACAGCCCAAGTTGCATTTCCTCCGCCCGGGTAAATGCGATCGGATACTGTTCGGTGAAGCAGGCATTGCAATATTGCGAAGGCACACCAGGGGCCGATTGCAGCATCCCGTCCAGACTCAGGTAGGCCAGCGAATCCGCCGTAATGTATTTGCGGATCTCTTCGGTCGAATGATTCGATGCGATCAGTTCCTTCTTAGTTGGCGTATCGATGCCGTAGAAACAAGGCGAGACGATCGGCGGGGAGCTGATCCGCATATGGACCTCTTTCGCGCCGGCATTCCGCAACATCTTCACGATCTTCCGGCTCGTCGTCCCGCGTACCAGCGAATCATCGACCACCACCACCCGTTTGCCCATCAGTACCTCAGGAACCGCGTTCAACTTCACTTTGACGCCGAAGTGGCGGATGGATTGTTCCGGTTCGATAAAGGTCCGGCCGACATAGTGATTACGAATCAATCCCGTCTCGAAGGGGATCCCCCCGCCTTCGCTATAACCGAGCGCGGCCGGCACGCCGGAATCCGGCACGGGAATCACGATGTCCGCTTCCACCCAGGATTCCTTGGCCAATCGACGACCTAACGCCTTCCGCGTGGAATAGACCGCATTCGCACCATAGATTCGGCTGTCCGGCCTGGCGAAATAGACATACTCGAACACACACATAGCCGGATCGACTTTAGGAAACGGCCGGTGACTGTCGATCCCTTGATCGCTCAACACCACGAGCTCGCCGGGCTCGATCTCGCGAATGTATTCGGCATCCAAGAGATCGAACGCGCAGGTCTCCGACGCCACCACCCAACTCCCCCGCACACGCCCCAAGCACAGCGGACGCAGGCCATGGGGATCGCGCACCGCAATCAACCCGTTATCCGTCATCAACACCAGCGAGAAGGCGCCCCGCACCTGATTCAACGCGTCCATGACGCGCGCCAGGAACGTGCTGGCCCGGGAATGGGCGATCAGATGGATGATGACTTCGGTATCGGACGTGGATTGAAAGATCGCACCGTAGGCTTCGAGTTCGTTGCGCAAGACCTGGGAGTTGATCAGATTGCCGTTGTGCGCCAGGGCCAGATTCCCGAAGGCAAAATTGACGTTGAAGGGCTGGACGTTCTTGAGATCGTTTCCGCCGGCCGTGGAATACCGATTGTGGCCGATGGCCATCCGTCCCGGCAGCTTCTCCAGCGTCGTCTTATTGTAGATATCCGCGACCAGCCCCATCCCCTTCTGGATATAAAACTGTTCGCCGTCGCCGGACACGATGCCCGAGGCTTCCTGTCCGCGATGTTGCAACGCATAGAGTCCTAGATAGGTCAGATTCGCGGCTTCTTCGTGGCCGAAGATGCCGAACACGGCGCATTCGTCGTGAAACTTGTCGGGCGAGATAATCGGAAGTTCTTTGTGCATAGTCGTACGAACCAGCTTATTCCTGGCTCAATCTCCGTTCCAGCGAAAAGCCCCAGCGATCGGCAATGGTCGCGACCGGGAGATCAATCGTCTTCGTCGTCGACCGCTCGTCTCCCACGTAGATGACCAGCGCCGCGTCCCCCACGGCTCCGACGACGGCAGCGGGAACGCCCAACCGCTGCGCCTGCGCCAGAATCGCCTGCCGTTGCGCCGGCTTGGCCGATACGATAATCCGTGACTGGCTTTCACCGAACAGCACTGAATCGATCCTCTGACGGCCAGGCGTTAATCGTACCACAGCCCCGCGCGTCTGATCCGGACCGGACATGCAGCATTCGGCCAGCGCCACGGCGAGTCCTCCATCGGAACAATCGTGGGCGGACTGCACGAGCCCGGAACGAATCAGCTGCAGCACGCAACTCTGCACCGCCTGCTCCGTCTCCAGATTCAGATACGGCGGAGAGCCCTGCTCGCGCGAATGCTGGACTTTCAGATATTCCGACCCGCCCAGATCCTCCCGCGTCGTCCCGAGCAGAATGATGTCGTCACCTTCGTTCCGGAACCATTGCGTCATCGTCTGATCGGCGGATTCGATGAGCCCTACCATCCCCAGCATCGGCGTGGGATAGATCGAGAGGCCGTTGGTCTCGTTGTAGAAGCTGACATTGCCGCTCACGATCGGAATCTTGAAATGCTCGCAGGCATCCTTCATGCCCTCGATCGCCATCACGAACTGCCACATGATGTCGGGGCGTTCGGGGTTGCCGAAGTTCAGGCAGTCCGTCAGCCCGATCGGCTCCGCGCCGGAACAGGCGAGATTCCTCGAGGCTTCTGCCACCGCCAGCCGCGCCCCTTCATAGGGATTGAGCAGACAGTACCGGCTGTTGCAATCCACCGTCATCGCCACCGCTTTGTTCGTGCCCTTGATACGCACGACCGCCGCATCCGAGCCGGGCCGCACCATCGTATTCGTCCGCACCATGTGGTCGTACTGCTCGTATACCCAGCGCTTGCTCGCGATCGTCGGGGACTCCAAGAGCGCCAACAGAGCCGCATTCGCATCCTTCACATCGGGCAACGCGTCGTAATTCAAATTCGTAAGCATGTCCTGATAGCCGGGCGGCGAAAAGGGGCGTTCATAGCGCGGCCCGTCATCGGCCAGCGATTTCGCCGGAATCTCCGCGACGACTTTGCCTTGATCGAGTACGCGCAGAATACCGCTGCCTGTGACCTTCCCGACCACCGCCACATCCAGATCCCACTTCTTGCAGATCCGGATGCACTCCTCTTCCTTGCCGGCCTTCGCCACCATCAACATGCGCTCTTGCGACTCGGACAACATGAGCTCATAGGGCGTCATGCCCGGCTCACGGCGCGGGACATGGGTCAGATCGAGATCGATCCCGTTCCCGGCCCGCGACGCCATTTCGCAAGACGAACTCGTCAGCCCCGCCGCGCCCATGTCCTGAATGCCGACCAGAAGATCGCCCGCCATCAGTTCGAGACAGGCTTCCAGCAAAAGCTTTTCCTGGAACGGGTCACCCACTTGCACCGTCGGCCGCTTCTTTTCCGATTGGTCATCGAAGGAATCGGACGCCATCGTCGCGCCATGGATCCCGTCGCGCCCCGTCTTCGAACCAAAGTAGATCACCGGATTGCCGACACCGGCCGCGGTCCCGAGGAAAATCTTGTCCTTCTGCGCGACACCGAGGCAGAACGCATTCACCAGCGGATTGAGCGAATAGATGTCGTTGAATACGACTTCGCCGCCGACGGTCGGCACGCCCATGCAATTGCCATAACCGGCGATCCCCGCCACGACACCTTTCACAATATGGCGGTTCTTCGCCGTATCCAACCCGCCGAAACGCAACGAATCCAGCAAGGCAATCGGGCGCGCCCCCATCGTAAACACATCGCGCAGAATTCCGCCCACTCCCGTCGCCGCGCCCTGATAGGGCTCGATGAACGACGGATGGTTGTGCGACTCCATCTTGAACACGACGCAGAGACCGTCGCCGATATCCACCACGCCGGCGTTTTCGCCGGGGCCCTGGATAACACGCGGCCCGGTCGTAGGCAGCTTCTTCAAATGCACCCGCGACGACTTATAGGAGCAATGCTCCGACCACATAACGGAAAACATCCCAAGCTCCGTCAGATTCGGCTCCCGCCCAAGGATCTCGACGATCTTTTTGAACTCGTCGTCCGTCAGATTATGCTGCGCGATCAGTTCTTTGGTAATAACAAGCGACATCGACCCGTTCCTCTATTGACAATCCACTCGTCAGACTTACGGCCAGTGCTTCGCGACCACAGACTTAGACTTTGACCTTCATCGCCTTGAGCAGCGATTGAAAGATCAGCTTCCCGTCCTGATTCCCCAATATCTCTTCCGCACAACGCTCCGGATGCGGCATCATGCCCAGCACGTTGCCCTCGGGATTGATGATGCCGGCGATATTGTCGAGCGATCCGTTGGGATTCGCCTCCGGCGTGACCTTCCCTTCCGGAGTGCAATAGCGCAAGACGATCTGGGCATTCGCCTGCATCGCCGCCAGCGTGACCGGATCGGTGTAGTAATTGCCGTCCGCATGGGCGACGGGAATCTTCAACACCTGTCCCGATTCGCAGGCCTCCGTAAAAGCCGTGGCCGCGTTCTCCACCTTCACATGCACATCTTTGCAGATAAAGTGGAGCGACTTGTTCCGGAGCATCGCCCCGGGCAACAGACCGGCCTCCAGCAGAATCTGAAACCCGTTGCAGATCCCGATAACCGCCCCGCCGTCCTTGGCAAACGCCTTCACGGCGCCCATCACTGGCGAGAATCGCGCAATCGCGCCCGTGCGGAGATAGTCACCATAAGAAAACCCGCCCGGGAGAATCACTGCATCGATCCCCTTGAGCGAGGTTTCCTTGTGCCAGATCATCTGCACCGATTGCCCCAGCACATCCTGAAACACGTGCCGGCAATCGTGATCGCAATTACTGCCTGGGAAAACTATGACTCCAACATTCATGGCTAGACCAATTCGTAGCGATATTCTTCGATGATGGTGTTGGCCAGCAGCTTTTCGCACATCTGCTTCACCTGTGCGTCGGCTTTAGCCTTATCCGTTTCCTGTACGTCCACTTCCATATATTTGCCCACCCGCACATTCGCCGCATTCTTGAACCCGAGCGAATCCAGCGCATGCTCGATCGCCTTCCCCTGCGGATCCAGAATCCCCTGCTTCAACGTCACATGAATTTTCGCCTTCATACCATCCCTCTCTTCTTCGCTTCCTCTTGTCCTCTCTCACGGATTCGGTCAGGAGTGCTGTTTGACTGCGCGCATTGACCCAGCACCTTCCATTGGTCCCCTTACAATTGATCCCGCGTGCGCGATCAGCGAGCACAGGGACCATGCACACAAGCTTCACCCCTCCTACGCCCCTGTATCCGGCGGCTTCGACAACTCCGTCAAATGCCGCTTCGCCCACGTGATCCCCGCCATCAGGCCCACACCCAACAACGCAAGCGCCACAAAACCCAGACGATGCAGCGTCTTCTCCGTCACTATCGCAAACGCGACAATGCACGTCGTCCCGATCCCCAACGAAATAATGGGGCCGTTATCACGAACAAACATCACGAAGCGTCTCACTACTCTTCTCCCCTTCTCTCTCCCCTTACCCTTCGCGGGTGAGATGAGGTTGCTGCGCTTCCCTGCGCGCATGCACCGAGCATTGTCCGCAATCTCAATTCCAATTGAGTCCCGAATGCGCGGGGCGCGAGCAAGAAGCGCAGCAACCCCATCTTACCCGCATACTCTCTTCAACACTTCCTGATACGCCTCTTCAATCTTGCCCATGTCTTTCCGGAACCGGTCCTTGTCCATCGAATCGCCGGTCGTCATATCCCAGAAACGACAGGTATCGGGAGAAATCTCATCGGCCAGGACCAGCTTGTTATGAAACACGCCGAACTCCAGCTTGAAGTCCACGAGCTGCATCTTCCGTTCGGCGAAGAACGGCTTCAGCACCGCGTTGATCTTGTGGCCCAAGTCCCGCAGATCCTTCAGCAAAGCCGGCGTCGCGATATTCATCAGCCGCAAATGATCGTCGTTCACCAGCGGATCGCCGAGGGCATCGTCCTTATAATAGAACTCTACGATGGCCGGCTGAATCGGATCCCCTTCCTTCAGCCCCAGGCGCTTAGCCAGACTCCCGGCGATGACATTCCGCACCACCACTTCCACCGGGACAATCGTCACCTTCTTCGTGAGCATTTCCCGATCGCTGAGCCGCTTCACAAAGTGGGTGCGGATGCCTTCCGCCTCGAGCAGCGTAAACAACCGCTCCGACACCTTATTATTGATGATGCCCTTGTCGACGATCGTACCGCGCTTCTGCGCGTTGAACGCCGTCGCGTCATCCTTGAAGTAATGGACGACTTCGTCGGCCCGCTCGGCGGTGAAAATCTTTTTGGCTTTGCCTTCGTAGAGCAGCGTTCCTGTCGTCATAAGATTCCCTCGCTCGCCAGGCGCTATTGCGCCAACACTTCGATCAACTGATCCAACGACCGCACCGTGCCCACCAGCGTCGGATTGCCCATGCGCCGGTTGTGCTTGGCTTCCTTCACTCTATTCAACGCCAGGATCAGGGCATGAAACTCATCCGGCTTGGCCGTCTCAAAATAGGTGATGAAATCGAAATCATCAAGGCCGGTGGAATGATAGAGCTTCCGCTTCACCGTCTTCTGATAGGGCAGCGCCGCTTCGGTATGTTCCTGCATCATCGCAGCACGCTTCTCTTGAGGCAGCGACCACCACTCCGTGTCTTTGCGGATCGGCAGTACCATGACATAGGGCCCCGATTCGCTTGAGCCCTTGAGATCCGATTTCAACTGTTCAGGAAATCCCGGCACATAGTTAGGCTTCTTCGTGAGGCCATTGAGCAACACCACGCTTGAGAGATACCGGCCAAAGGCGCTGTTCTGCAGGTCCACCAGAAACTGCTGGGCATCCTTTAAATCCGTGGCGTGCACCCGCAACATAAAGTCGGCATGGTCCGACAGGCCGCGCATCAAATAGGTATCGATCGCCAATTTCTCCCGATGCTGCTCCACGACCCCTTTGAAGGACGTGAGGTTGGCGATCCGTGTGGCCTGATCCAGCTTCCCCCAATCGGTCTCGATGCGAAACGCGGCAAAGGTGCCATACACCCCGGGTTCGCTCAGCAACTTGTCACGGTCGGACGCCGAAGCGGCGGTCACGCAACCGAGCAGAAACATCACACAGGCCAATCCGATTCCACACAGGCGATTCATCATCGACGTCTCCTTCCGCTTTGCTTTCCTGCCGTAGATCCCGCCTTGCGACCGAACACCCGGCGATAGATCTGATCGAGATGGCGCAGATAGTATTTCGGATTGAAACAGGCGGCAATCTCGCTCTTCTTCAAGTGCTGCGAGATGAAGGGATCCTTCCCGACCAGTTCCTGCAGCCCGCCGGCCCCTTTCCAGGAGGCCATGGCATTCCGCTGCACCGCTTCGTACGACTCCTTGCGCTGCGCGCCTTTTTCAACGAGCGTGAGCAAGAGCCGCTGCGAATAGACCAACCCGCCGGTCAAATCGAGATTCCGCTGCATGTTGGCGGGATAGACCATGAGATCCTTGATGAGATCCGTCACCTTCGACAGCATGTAATCCATGAGGATCGTGCTGTCGGGCATGATGACCCGCTCCACCGACGAATGGCTGATGTCCCGCTCATGCCAGAGCGCCACATTCTCCATCGCCGCCAGACTATTCGCCCGCACGATCCGGGCGAGCCCGCAGAGATTCTCCGAAACGATCGGATTGCGCTTGTGCGGCATCGCCGAGGAGCCCTTTTGTCCCTCGGAAAAGAACTCTTCCGCTTCAAGCACTTCAGTCCGCTGCAGGTGGCGAATTTCCGTGGCGATTTTTTCGATGCTGGCCGCCAGCAGCGCCAGCGCCGTGGCATAGGAGGCATGACGGTCGCGCTGCACCACCTGATTCGACACCGGATCCGGCCGCAGACCCATCCTGGCGCAGACAAACTCTTCGACCTCGGGCCCCTGATGCGCGAAGGTACCCATCGCCCCGGACAGCTTGCCGACGGCAATTTCCTGGCGTACCGCCTGGAGGCGCACCCGATGCCGGCACATTTCCTCGTACCAGATGGCGAGTTTGAACCCGAACGAGATCGGCTCGCCGTGAATGCCGTGCGAGCGGCCGACCATCACCGTCATTTTGTGGCGCATCGCCTGGCGCTTGAGGATGTCGATCAATCCATCGAGACCCTCAAGAATCATGTCGAGCGCTTCAGTCATCTGCACGGCAAGCGACGTGTCGACGATGTCCGACGACGTGAGGCCCATGTGCAGAAACCGGTGTTCCGGCCCGACCGTGTCCGTCAGGGATTCGAGAAAGGCGATGATGTCGTGCTTCGTGACTTTCTCGATCTGGGCGATCCGGGCGACATTGATCTTCGCCTTCTTGCGGATCTTCGCGGACGTGCCGCGCGGCGCCTGCCCGGCCTTCTCAAACGCGGCGCAGGCCTGCAGCTCCACTTCCAACCAGATTTCATACTTATGCTTGAGCTCCCAGATGGCTTTCATCCTGGGTCTGGTATACCGTTCAATCACGACGCCTCCTGCCGGCTGCTGAAAAAGGCCCCCGCCTTTGTTCTCGGTCGTGTGTCTCCCTCAACGTACCTTCCAGGTACGCCTCGGAACCCGCACTCCCTGCGGCCTCGCCGAAGGCCTTTTTGACCAGCCGCATCATACGAATAGCTAGCGCTTCCATATCGCCCGCTCGGGAGTCGCCCGCTTTTCAGCCAGCCGCACCTCCGTCGCCAGCACCTTATCCAGTACACCGTTCACAAACTTCGACGCTTCCTCGTCGCCGAAACTCTTGGCCAGCTCGATCGCCTCATCCATCGTCACGTTCGCCGGCACGTCATCCATCCACATCAATTCATAGAGACCCGCGCGCAGGATGTTCCGGTCCACGATGGGCATGCGGCTCACTTTCCAATTCGTCGCATACTTCGTCAGCAGAGCATCGAGATCTTTTTTCTTCTCCAGCACGCCTGCCACCAGTCGTTCGGCAAACGCTTTGGTCTCTTCGTCCGCGGTGAGCGGCTTCCAGAACTCGTCGAGCCACAGGCCCGGCTTGCCGTGAATGTCGTACTGAAACAAAATCTGGAGCGCCCGTTCGCGCGCTTCGTGGCGTGATCCCATAACTAGGTGCTTTTCTTTCGTACGGTCCGCTTGGGACGGGGCGCGGCGGCCGTAGACGCCGGCGCCAAGACGTTCAGTTGCTTCATCACACTGGCCATTTCAATCGCCGACTTCGCCGCCTCGCCGCCCCGGTTGAACTTCGCCGTATCGGCGCGTTCGATCGCCTGCGCCACCGTCTCGGTCGTCAGGACGCCGAAGATGATCGGCACACCGGTCTCCAGCGATGCCTGCCCGATCCCCCGGCTGGCTTCATGACAGATATAGTCGAAATGCGGCGTGTCGCCGCGAATCACCGCGCCGAGACAAATCACCGCGTCGAATCGCCCGGACTTGGCCAGCGTCTTCGCCACGAGCGGAATCTCGAACGCGCCCGGCACTCGGGCCACGTCGATGTCCGACTCCTTCACGCCGTGCTTCGTCAAACCGTCGAGACAGGACGAGAGCAACTTACTCGTCACAAACTTATTGAACTTCGCGACGACCACACCGAACCGCATCCCCGTCGCATCATGCGAACCTTTACGCAGCTTCATGACCTTCTCTTCATACGTTCAATTACTATCAGGCTGCTCAAAATGGTCGTCCAGCAAGGCCGTAGGAGAGAAAAGACCGGAGGCGTACTCTCCGGGGTACGTTGAGGATCTTTTCAAACCGAGAACGCCGCTGGGGGCCATTTTCAGCAGCCGTCACACCTTCTTTAAAAGATGTCCCATCTTGTTTTTCTTCGTGCGGAGATACCGCACATTCGCCTCGCGGGGGGCGATTTCGATCGAGACCCGCTCCACGACTTTCAATCCATAACCTTCGATCCCGACGATCTTGCGCGGGTTGTTGGTGATCAGCTTGATCTGATGCAGGCCGAGATTGACGAGAATCTGCGCGCCGACGCCATAATCGCGTAGGTCGGCCTTAAAGCCCAGCCTGAAATTCGCCTCGACCGTATCGCTGCCTTCGTCCTGAAACCCGTAGGCCTTAAGCTTATTCAACAAGCCGATGCCCCGGCCCTCTTGATTCAGGTAGAGCAACACCCCGCGGCCCTCGGCTTCGATGATCTGCATCGCGCGATGGAGCTGATCCCGGCAATCGCACCGGAGCGATCCCAGGGCATCGGCGGTGAGACAGCCGGAATGCACGCGGACAAGGGTCGGGGCCCCCCCGTTCACTTTGCCCTTCACCAGCGCAATATGCGTCACATTGTCGACTTCGTTTTCAAACGCGACGGCTTCGAAGTCGCCGAAGATCGTCGGCATGCGGGCCGTCGCTGCTCGCTTCACAAACGTCTCGCGCTGCATGCGGTATTCGATCAAGGCCTTGATCGTCACCATTTTGAGCTTGTGCCGCTTGGCAAATTTGGCCAGCTCCGGCACACGGGCCATGGTGCCGTCTTCATTCATAATTTCGCAGATGACGCCCGCCGGCTGCAGCCCTGCTAGACGCGCGAGATCGACCGAGCCTTCCGTCTGCCCCGCCCGTTTCAGCACCCCGCCTTTTTGCGCCTTGAGCGGAAAAATATGTCCGGGCCTGGCCAGATCGGCCGGCTTGGATTTCGGATCGAGCGCCACCTGAATCGTAGTCGATCGATCAGCCGCGGAAATCCCGGTGGTAATGCCTTTGCGAGCATCCACGGAGACGGTGAACGCCGTGCCGAAGGTCGCCGTATTCTCAATGGCCTGCGGCGGAAGCTGCAATTCTTCGCAACGTTCCGGAGTCAACGCCAGGCAGATGAGGCCCCGCGCATGCTTGGCCATGAAATTGATGGCCTGGGGCGTTACTTTGTCTGCGGCAATGACCAGGTCGCCTTCATTCTCGCGGTCTTCGTCATCGACCAGAATGATGCACTTACCCTTGCGAATGTCTTTGATCGCGTCTTGAATCGTATTGAATGGATTAGGCATGGTCGGAAAAGTTAACTGATTAATTTTAGGTTGAAAATTGCCCGTACAGGAGGCCCACAGATAACCCTGTTTTGACCCCGCCTGTCAACGGGAAAAACAACCCTACGGAGCCCCCTCCCCATCCGCTACCGTACCGCCCCGTAGCCGGAGAAACACCATCCCCCAAGCACAGAGGCCAAGCCCGGCAAAAAACCATAGTCCTGCGTCGTAACTCCCGGTTACCAGCTTCAAACCGGAGAGCACTATCGGAAAAGCAAAGCCGCCGATACTCCCGACGGCGCCGATGAGACCTGAGGCCATCCCGATCTGTTGGGGAAACTCTTCCGCCACCATTTGAAACACGACCCCGTTGCCCACTCCCATCGCCCCGCTCGCCAACACAATCATCGCAATGCCCATCGCCTGGGAAGGACTGGTCACCGCTACAATCGATCCGACGATAAGCGGCAGCACAAGATACAACACCCGCATGCCGCCGCGCCGGTCTGCGGCATAACCTCCGAAGGGGCGAATCACGCTTCCGACGAATCCGCAGAGCGCCGCGACCGACCCGGCAGCCACCGCATCGAAGCCATAGGTTTCATACAGCAGCATCGGGAGCACACTGCAGAGTCCGACAAACCCACCGAACGTGATCGCATAGAGAAAACAGAGCCAGTACGCCGACCGTTGGCGCAACAGCGTGGCCGCATGATGCCACCACTCGACATCGCGCCGGTGCCGGTCGCCCTGCCGGCTCTCTCGCACGAGCAGGATGAACAGCACACAGGTCACCGCGACGACAGCGGCCATGACGCCGAAGACTTGCTGCCAACCCAGCGACTCCGCCCATCGAGGCGCGAGAAACAAAATGAGCACCGTACCGATATTCCCCGAAGCGGCGAGCCCCAGCACAAGCCCCTGCGATGTGGGCGGATAGGCTTGTCCGGCCAACGGCAAGGCCACGGCAAAACTCGCCCCGCCCAACCCCAAACACAAAGCCAGGCCCCACAATCCGATCGACGCCGGATCCGCCAGCCAGCCCCAGAGCAAAACCGCCAGCTCTCCGATCAGGATAGCGACAGCCGTATTCTTCGCCCCAAACCAATCGCAGCTCCACCCTCCCAGGACGCGCAACAAAGCCCCGCCCAGCAGCGGCAACGCCACCAGCATCGACAGATCGGTCCCGGTGAGTCCGAGCGCCCGAGCCATCGGCAGACTCAGCGCCCCGATCAGCAGCCAGACCATGAAACTCACGGTGAGATGCAGCCAAGCCCCCAGCAACGTGGGCCAATGACCGCCGCGCACCATCCGCCAGATATCTGCCACGCACAGTCCTCCGGTTGAACGGATTACTATAGGGGAGCCCCTTTCTCCGGCGCAACCGCTTGTGCGCGTCACATCCCCACCGCCTTTGTCCGGTCCTGTGGTTCTGTTATAGTCAGCGTCCCATGAGTGGTCGCAACCCAACAGATGACGAGTCCGAGAGCGCGCTGGAACCGGAAATTCTCGATCCGTCCGACGACGAGGTGATCGAGGCTGAAGCGGCTCCCGTCGTATTGGATGTCCCGCAGGCTGACGGACGCATGCCGGCCGATGCACAGGCCGTCGCCCCCGTCACCGGCCTCCAGCAATATCTTGCTGAAATCCGACGCTATCCCTATCTCTCCAAAGAAGAAGAATTGCTCTTGTTCCATGAATACCACGCGCAAGGCAGCCGCGAGGCCGCCGTGAAACTCATCATGGCCAACCTGCGCGTGTCGGTCGCCATCGCCTCTGAGTATCTCCATACCGGCGCCGACCATATGGACCTGATTCAGGAAGGCAATGTCGGCCTGATGCAGGCGATCAAGAAATTCGACCCGACGAAAAACGTGCGCTTCTATGCCTATGCCGCCTGGTGGTCCCGGGCCTACATTCTCCGCTACCTGTTAAACACTTTCAGGCTCGTCAAAATCGGCACCACCCAGGATCAGCGGAAGCTCTTCTATAATCTCAAAAAGGAGAAGGCCAAGCTTGCCCGGGAAGGCTTCGCCCCCGACACCAAACTCCTAGCCGACCGGCTCAACGTCCGCGAGCGCGATGTCATTGAGATGGACCAGCGGCTAGGGAATTGGGAGTTGTCTCTAGATCAGCCGATCGGGGAAGAGCAGGACGGCACCCTGCTCGATGTCCTCCCCTCCCAGCAATCCGGCGTTGACGACGTCATTGCCGACAATGAACTCCGCACGTTGTTCAGGAAGAAGCTGGCCGAATTCGCCAAGACGCTGGACGAACGGGAAGAAGACATTCTGCGGAACCGGCTCCTATCGGAAACACCGCTCACACTCGATGATCTAGGAGAGAAATACGGCGTAACAAAGGAACGCACCAGACAGCTGGAGGCCCGTATCATCAAGCGATTGCGCGAATACATCAAGAAAGACGTCAAGGACTTCGACCGCCTGAAGATCTAGCCGGACAACACCAATTAGTATCCTCTCGTATCCTCGCATTTTCCCACTAGAATTCATGAATCTCAATGGGTTATGATTTCGTCAGTCCAGCCGCTGGGATTGTAAAAGAATTTCTTTTCCCGCCCCCTTGACTTGGACCAGCCCCAGGCTATCTCTCGTACTGCACGGTGGCAGTCGCTCTGTCTTTTTGAGGAGCGTGAGAGTCCAGCCGACGAATGTGGCTCTGCATCAAATCGTTGTAATGTTCACCACAGTTTATTCATCGCAGGAGGAGGGTTTGTTATGAGCTCAGCAGCGAAAGAGAAAAAGAACCTCGCCAAGGGATTTCAACCTTTGGGCGACCGAGTGTTCGTGACCTACACCGAGGAACTGGAGCGGACCGCCGGCGGTATCTATGTGCCGGATTCTGCCAAGGAAAAGCCGCAGCGGGGTATCGTTCAGGCCATCGGCAAGAAGGTCGAGAACGTGAAGGTGGGCGACCAGGTCCTCTTCGACAAGTACTCAGGCAGCAAGCTCCGCATCGAGGACGAAGAGTGCCTGATCCTCAAGGAAGAAGACATCCTCGGCATCTTCACCAGCTAATCGACAACCACGACGACGATTGACATAACGGAGGAACCTCATGGCTAAGCAACTGTTGTATAGCGAGCAAGCTCGCGCATGTATTCTGAAAGGCGTTAACCAGCTCGCGGACGCCGTCAAGGCGACCCTCGGCCCCAAGGGCCGGAACGCGATTCTCGACAAGAAGTTCGGCGCCCCGACCATTACCATGGACGGCGTCACCGTCGCCAAGGAAATCGAACTCAAGAACCCCTACGAAAACATGGGCGCCCAGCTCGTGCGCGAAGTCGCGAGCAAGACCAGCGACACCGCCGGCGACGGCACCACCACGGCCACCGTGTTGGCCCAGGCCATCTATCGTGAAGGCGTGAAGAACATCACCGCCGGCGCGAACCCGATGGAAATTCAGCGCGGCATCAACAAGGCCGTGGAAGTGGTGATCGGCGAGCTGAAGAAGCTCAGCAAGCCCTGCCAGAACAAGACCGAGATTTCCCAGGTGGGCACGATCTCGGCCAACAACGACAAGACCATCGGCGACCTCATCGCGGAAGCGATGGAGAAAGTCGGCAAGGATGGCGTGATCACGGTCGAAGAAGCCAAGTCGATGACCACCTCGTTGGACGTCGTCGAAGGCATGCAGTTCGATCGCGGCTACATCTCCCCCTACTTCGTGACCAACGCCGAGCGGATGGAATGCTCCGTCGAAGAGCCGCTCATCCTCATCAATGAAAAGAAAGTCAGCAGCATGAAGGACCTCCTCCCGGTCCTCGAGCAGGTTGCCAAGATGGGCAAGCCGCTCGTGATCATCGCGGAAGAAGTCGAAGGCGAAGCGCTTGCGACCCTCGTGGTCAACAAGCTCCGCGGCACCCTCAACGTGGCGGCCATCAAGGCCCCGGGCTTCGGCGATCGCCGCAAGGCCATGCTGGAGGACATTGCAATTCTGACCGGCGGCCAGGTGATCTCGGAAGACATCGGCCTCAAGCTGGAAAACGTGAAGCTCACCGACCTCGGCCGCGCCAAGCGCGTCACGATCGACAAGGATAACACCACGATCGTGGAAGGCTACGGCGATCCGAAGAAGATCGAAGGCCGCGTGAAGCAGATCAAGGCCCAGATCGAAGAGACGACCTCCGACTACGATCGCGAGAAGCTCCAGGAGCGCCTTGCCAAGATCGTCGGCGGCGTGGCCGTCATCAACGTCGGCGCCGCGACCGAGACCGAAATGAAGGAAAAGAAAGCCCGCGTCGAGGACGCCCTCCACGCGACCAAGGCAGCCGTCGAAGAAGGCATCGTGCCCGGCGGTGGAACGGCCTATCTCCGTTGCATCGACGCGCTGGGCTCGCTCAAGTTGATCCCCGAGCAGCAGGTGGGTGTGAACATCATCCGCCGCGCCCTCGAAGAGCCGATCCGTCAGATTGCGTTCAATGCCGGAATGGAAGGTTCGGTCATCGTCGAGAAAGTGCGCAACGACAAGAACCCCAGCTCAGGCTACAACGCAGCGACGGAAGAGTACGTGGACATGATCAAGGCCGGCATCATCGATCCGACCAAGGTGTCGCGCTGCGCATTGCAGAACGCGGCCTCCGTGGCGGGCTTGATGCTCACCACCGAAGTCATGATCACCGACATCCCTGAAGAGAAGAAGGAAGCTGCAGGCGGTGGCCACGGCGGCCACAACCACGGCATGGAAGGGATGTACTAAGATCTAGCTGATCACGCCCCGCGTGCAGCAACAGAAGGCCCCGGCGGGAAACCGCCGGGGCCTTCGTGTTTGTGGACACCCGCCGCCCGCTCCATACTCCCCATCCAGATCCCATTCGCTTCCGGAAGGAAACCATGCACCTTGCAAGAAACTACGTCTCTGACGTATAGTGCGCTCCAATGATCACATTCATCGAGACCAAGCTGTTCTCGAAACTGGTCGTAACCTATCTTTCCGATGATTCCTATCGGCAGTTACAAGCCGCGCTCGCATCAGATCCAGAAGCAGGCCCACTTATCCCTGGGTCAGGCGGCCTTCGTAAGATCCGGTGGGGAGTCGCAGGGCGTGGAAAACGAGGCGGACTCAGGATCATTTATTATGTGCGGATCACGCAAGACGAGATATGGCTCTTGACCCTCTACCCGAAGAACGTGGCGGAGAATATTCCAGTTCACGTGCTCCGACAGATCAAACAGGAGATCGACAATGAAAAAGGCAACCCCTCGAAACATCGGGAATGAAATTCTCCGTGGACTCCGAGAACTGAAGCAGGGAGCCACAGGGCGCATCCTCACCTACCCCCCGGTTGAAGAAACGCGGGCACGCGTAGGCTTGTCGCAAGTCGAATTTGCACGATTGCTCGGCGTGTCCGTCCGCACGCTACAAGAATGGGAACAGGGGCGACGGGTTCCATCCGGGCCAGCTCGCACACTCCTGGCCATTGCGCATAAGAATCCCAAAGCGCTGCTCGATGCAGTCTGAATCACGTCCGGCGTGTTTTCAGCTCAGGGACTATTGGGAGGCTGTGACCAGTCGCATCGTCGCCTTGAGGACAGGCGAGGTCTTGGAGTCGTAGTAGAAGGCGCGGAAGAATTGATTGACGAGTCCCGTGTGGCGTTTGTGGTCGGCATTGAATTGGGCGACGCCTTTGGCGCGGTCGTCCGTGTCATAGCCCCCGCGGATGGCACAGCGTTCGAGCTCTTCGGCTGAATCGGGCAACGCATGGGTCTGGAAATCCTGGACCATTTGCAGTTTGTGCTCCACATCGCGGAGAAAGACATAGGCGGCGGCCAGGTCATCCCGCTCCCGGGGCGAGATGAGCTTGTAACGGACGAACCGGTTCAGCGCGCCGAGCGTGCTCCGGTCCAACAACCCCGTCACTTTCTTCCCCGCGATCACCTGCACCGTCTGCACAAAAAACTCGATCTCCCTGATCCCGCCGATGCCAAGCTTTACGTTGCGCCGTTCGTGGCCGCGATCGACCATCTTCACATCGATCATATCCTTCACACCCCGCACATCCTGCACAATGGCCAACGCGCCGGGGAGATCGATCTTCTCTTTAGGCAGTCCAAAAATAAACGGCTTCACCATTTTCAAAAATGCCAGCCCGACGTCCATAGAGCCAGCCACCGGCCAGGCCTTCAGCAGCGCCAGCCGTTCCCACACCACACCCCTGGTAGAGTAATACTTCTTGTAGTCATCGAGCGACCGGGCCAATTGTCCCACCGATCCTTCGGCACGCAGGCGCAAGTCCACGCGAAAGACGTAGCCTTCACGCGTTTGCTCGACCAGGGCCTTCGTCAGTTCGCGCGAGAGGATCTCGAAATATTCCTCACTGGAGATACCGACGGCGCCGGGCTTCACCGCCTGCCTGCCGCGCGGGGCCTTCGTCTCCCCGTCATGGGACGCGTAGACATAGATCAAATCGACATCCGAGCTGTAGTTCAGCTCATGGCCGCCGAGCTTTCCCATGCCCATGACGGCAAACCCCGTCTCCACCCACCGCCCCTGCTTCGTCTTGTGCATCGGCACGCCGTACTGCTGCCGCAGGTCGGCATCGACGATCTCGTAGGCCGCATGGATCAACAGACTCGCCAGATCCGAGAGCAAGGCCGTCGTCTCCGGCACGGGCGACAGCCGCAGCAGATCGCGCACGCCGATACGCAGCATCTCCCGCCGGCGGAACCGGCGCAGCGCCTCCAGCTTCATCTCCTTCACCGTCAGATGCGCCAGGCTCTTATGCAACGCCGCTTCCAGCTCCTTCCGGGCAGGCGGCTTCGACAACACCGCCTCTTCCGACAGCCAATAGACCAGCATGGGGTCGCGAATGACGGTAAACGCCAGCGCATCGCTGTTGCCGAAAATCGTGCAGAGCAGATCGAGCATGCGTGGCGAACTGCGCAGATAGTCGAGAAAAGAGGAGCGGGTGACTTCGCCGAACAACCGTTCCCAATGGTTCAAGGCCTGGTCAGGGTCGGCGGTTCTCGAAATGGAATCCAGCAGGATCGGAAGGATCTCGGCCAGCTGGCGCCGATGGTGGGGCTCGCCCGCCATCGCCTGAAGATTCCGGTCGGCCTGCTCGATATCGTGCAGGTGATAGGCGGACAGAATAGCCTCGATTTGCTTGGAGTCCCGCTCCGTCGCCAGCAGCACTGGACGAGGATCGGGCTTACCGGAAATTGACAGAACGTCTCCTCGATCAGACTTGGGAGGAGTCGTCCCTGGCGACAACCGTCGATGTGGCTTTTTCTTAGTACCCAAGCAAATCCCCTACAGGCACTGCGACTGTTCCGAACGAAGCGAGAACGACGCTCGGTGACGGGCGCGCCTCGGCGCGCCGGGGCAGGGCGGGTGGGAAGAGCGGCATTTTCAACATCCTGGCATTCATGGCGCGGCATTATACTGTCCCAGGCACCTCCACACAATGAAAGCGTTCCGGTATACTGCGGCGACTGACAGCTAATGAGGATTCGATTGCCATGCCCCTCGATGAACAGCTCAAACAAGCGGTGAGTGCCCTCTGCTCCGACGTCGAGCCTGATATCCTTCAGGATTTTCTGAGCCGCATGGATCGGGAATACTTCCGCCGATTCGAACCGGCCATCATCGCCGGGCACGTCCGTCTCGCCGCGCAACTGACCCCCGATTATCCCTGCGAAGTCACCATTGCAGAGCGGACGGATCAGCATTTCGATCTGACGCTCGTGGCCTACGATTACTTTTCCGCCTTTGCCAATATCTGCGGCCTGCTCTCCGCCTTCGGGCTGAACATTGAAGAAGGCCAGATCTACACCTTTGCCGAGGGTGCGGCCCCAGCCACGACCCGCAGCAGTTATGCGAGCGGCCCGCGCATCCGCCCCAAAGGACGACCGGGCTTGAGCCGGAAAAAGATCGTGGATGTGTTTCGCGTACAGCCGGGACGCGGCATTCCCTTCGGGCCGGAAGATCACCAGCGCCTCATCGGCGAACTGGCCGCCCTCCTGAAGCGACTCGATGCCGGCGAATTCGACGAAGCACGCCAGGTCGTGAATCGCCAGCTGGTCGAGCAGCTCGGCAAGCGGCGTAGTACGTTCGCCGGTCTACTCCACACCGTGCACATTACGTTCGATAACAGCCAGTCCCCCACCGACACGGTGATGGACATTCAATCCGACGACACGCCCGCGTTTCTCTACGCCTTCGCCAACGCGCTCGCCATGCGCAACATCTATATCGACAAAGCGCAGTTCGCGATCGAAGACGGCAAGCTGCACGATCGCTTTTACGTCCGCAATCGCCACGGGCAGAAGCTGACCGACCCGGCCGATCAACAACACTTGCGCCTGACCGCCGTCCTCATCAAGCAATTCACCCACGCCCTCACCTGGGCGCCGGACCCGGCCAAAGCCCTCGAAGCCTTCGATCAATTCCTCGACCTCACCGTGCAAGACACCAAAGGCAAGGCCCAGCAGCAGGCCCTCGCCTTCCTCGGCGATAAGAAGACCTTCCCCCTCCTCGCCCGCCTACTCGGCACCAGCGACTTTTTGTGGGAAGACTTCCTCCGCCGCCAGCACGGCAATCTCCTGCCGCTACTGCAACATTACCGCGACGCCCCGCTCATCAAGCCGCAAGCCGCGCTGCGGAAGGAACTCGACAAGCTCGTGGAGAAGGCCAAGACCGACGAGGCCCGCAAGGAAGCCTTGAACCGGTTCAAGGATCAGGAACTGTTCCGGATCGACATGAAACACATGGTCGAATCCTCCGGCCTGGCCGACTTCTCCCTGGCCCTGACCGAACTGGCCGAAGTCATCGTCAGCCGCAGCCTGCGCGATTGCCAGGCCAAGCTGGAGAAACAGTACGGTGCGCCGAAACTGGCGAACAAGAAACCCTGCCCCTTTACCATCCTGGGCCAGGGGAAATTCGGCGGCCGCGAACTGGGCTACGCCTCCGACATCGAAGTCCTCTTCGTCTACGGCGGCGCCGGCCGCACCAGCGGTAAGCAGGCCATCGAAAACAGCGAATACTTCGAACGGCTCGCGCAGGAACTCTTGCAGTGGATCGAGGCCAAAGTGGAAGGCATCTTCCACCTCGACATCCGCCTGCGGCCCCACGGCGGCAAAGGCTCCCTGACCAACCCGCTCGAAGAAATCATCAGCTACTACAGCCCGACAGGATTAGCCGCGCCGTTCGAACGCCAGTCCATGATCAAGCTGCGCACCGTCGCCGGCGACGCCGCCCTCGGCAAACAGGTCGAAGCCCATCGGGATCACTACGTCTACGGCGGCGAGCCCTGGGATCTCCCCACGGCGCTGGATCTGCGCCGGGCGCAATTGAAGCAGCTCGTCGAGCCGGGCACAGTGAACGTGAAACACAGCGCCGGCGGCCTCGTCGATATCGAATACGCCGTGCAATATCTGCAAGTGATGCACGGGCATAAGCAGCGGATCTTGCGGACACCCAACACGATGCAGGCCTTAGCGGGATTGGTGGAATGTGGGTTAGTCACCAGGCAGGACGGCGAGCAATTACGCAAAGCCTATCTCTTTATCCGCATGCTCATCGACGGCCTCCGCATGGTCCGTGGCAATGCAAAGGACTTGGTGCTCCCCCCACCCGACTCAGAAGAATTCATCTTCCTAGCCCGCCGCGTCGGCTACACGACGGACGACTGGCAGGCGGGAGCAAGACATCTCCAGACAGATATTGAGCAGCATATGAAGCTGACGAAAGAGTTTTTCGAGCGGACGTTTGGAAAGTTGTGAATTCAGCGCTTTGGCTACTACTTGTAACACAGGTATACTTTACGATCTTCACCGGGCTAAGAGCGTGCTAGTATAGGCGCGGATTGCGGAGTATGCCCACTGTACTGAGATCAGGTCCGTATCGCTTTTTCTTTTATGCTGGCGATCGTGATGAACCTCGGCATGTGCATATTGAGCGCGAAGACAAGATCGCTAAGTTTTGGCTTGCACCCGTCAGGCTGCAAGAAAGCGGTGGGTTTCCTCGTGCTGAACTGAATCGGATTCGGCAGCTTGTTCAGCTCAATCAGGATCGACTTCTGGAGGCCTGGTATGAATACTTTGGCGATTGACACCGCCGTTCCCACAGCAGAATCGGTCATTCTGACAAACGACACGTTGACCGTCGAACTGAGCGATGGGCGGAGCCTATCCGTTCCCCTTGATTGGTTCCCTCGCTTAGTCCATGCGACGCAAGCGGAACGAAAACGCTGGCGATTGATCGGTCGGGGACGCGGCATCCATTGGGATCTGCTCGACGAGGACATCGGCATCGATGGACTCTTGGCTGGCAAGCCATCAGGCGAAAGCCAGGCCTCCTTTCAGAAGTGGCTTGCTGCTCGCCAAGGCACCCGAACCAGACGAACTACCCCTCGTAGAGGCGTCACACGCCGCTAACGAATGCCACGGAGAGCGGTGAGGACAGTCAACTCTTCATCCGCATGGTTGTCGACGGCCTCCGCATTGTCCGTGGCAACGCGAAGGACTTGGTGCTTCCCCCGCCCGACTCAGAAGAATTCATCTTCCTAGCCCGCCGCGTCGGCTACACAACGGACGACTGGCAGGCGGGAGCAAGACATCTCCAGACGGATATTGAGCAGCACATGAAGCTGACCAAAGAGTTTTTCGAGAAGACGTTTGGGAAAGTATGAGTCATTTCTTTCAATATGTGCCTACAAGACTTGG
This sequence comes from Nitrospira sp., assembly GCA_030653545.1. Taxonomy (NCBI): domain Bacteria; kingdom Pseudomonadati; phylum Nitrospirota; class Nitrospiria; order Nitrospirales; family Nitrospiraceae; genus Nitrospira; species Nitrospira sp. Next base: position 258,098 of record JAURZE010000038.1, read on the forward strand.
CCCTCATTTTTGACCCTAATTTTCTCATTACAAGGTTGATTCTCTATGAGCGACAAAATCCCAGGTGCATTGAAAGACTTATGCGCAATGAGCGAAAAGAACCTTCAGTCACTTGTGATTGAACCCCTTTTGAGAAAGAAAGGGTTTCGCAATGTACATGATCACTCAGGCCCGAATGAAAAAGGCAAAGATCTAATCGCAACTAAGTCAGACGAATTCGGACGAATTGATCTTTACTCAATTCAGATTAAGAAGGTACAAGCATCTCGCAAAGCGGCATCGACTAAGGGCATCTCATTCTTATTAGGACAGCTCGAACAAGCCCTTGAGGAGCCTGTCGTAGATCCTGTGACCCATTCTCAGCGAGTTCCGGACAAATGCCTTTTCATCACGCCTTATCCTTTGAATATGCACGTGCTCGATTCTGCATTGGCAAAACTCAGAAGCCTTGAGAAGAGAGGTCTTCGAATTATAGATGGCATGAAGCTCCTCGAAGAGGTACAAGCTAACTTGCCTGCTGTGCTTTCCCACATTAGCCGAGACACTCGGTATTCGCTCAACCTCGAACGGTCTGTTGGGTCGATTAAAGAATCTTCTTTAGCTTTCGGGCTAACTCGAGACCTGGATCTCGACTCAATATATGTCGACATGCAACTCACCACGAGTGGTGGGCTCATCGATGTCCTATCTTTCCCACTACAAAAGACGGAAGGTAAGTTATTCCTTTGCGGATCACGGGATGCCAGAACACTTGAAGACTATTTCACAAAATGGTCACCGGCTAAGCAGGCATTCTTTTCACCCCCAAGAAATAGAGCTGCGACTCAAAACAAAATACAGCGTCTAAAGAAACAATCACGGGATGTGTCTGATTCTCTAATAGTAGAAGCTGATCTTTCACCCGTCGTTTCTAACCTACAAAAGCAAATCCGCTCAAAGAGGGGGCTCCGGGAATTCGGACAGTGTGGTAAGTGGTAGCCTGGCTTCACCAAAGCCACCAGGTGGTGGCGAACCAGAGGAGCGAGGCAATGAAGCGCACGAGACGGAATCACGGAGCCATATTTAAGGCCCAGGTAGC
>JAURZE010000039.1 GCA_030653545.1 Nitrospira sp.
GCAACGAATGGCCGCGGGCCAGCCCCAGACTCAAGGTTTCACGTTCTTCGGCACTCATGTGTCTATAAGATCTCGTTCGCATGGCAACACCGTAGCCCTTCAGGGCCTGCAGTGTTGCACTTGGAGTTAGAACTCAAGCAGGCTATGCGCATACCGACCGACGTGCGCCCCCTGAAGCGCTGAACTGGAGTGTGCTTATGCGCGTCAATCGGAGCGACATTGTCGCCCCCATCCGGACCATCCTCTGGACCGCCAGTCTTATCGGCCTGAGCATGGGTCTGCCGCTGATTGGATTTGTGATCTGGTCGATTCGCCAAAACGAGCTCATTGGAGTGAAGTTAGCGGCCACCAATCACGAGTTGGTAGCGGCTCGCGACCAGGCGCTTGAAGGAGCCAGACTCAAGTCGCTGTTCCTAGCCACCATGAGCCATGAAATCCGCACGCCCATGAACGGGGTGATCGGCATGACCGACCTTCTGCTAGATACGAACCTAACGCCGGAGCAACGGGACTATGCAAAGACGGTGCGCAGCAGCGGCGAACACCTGCTCATGATCATCAATGATATTCTCGATATTTCCAAGATCGAATCAGGACAATTAACGCTCGAGGTGATCGACTTTGATCTCCGCACCACGTTAGATGAAGTCATACAGATGTTGACTACTCGAGCCTCCGCCAAAGGATTAAATCTAGGATGCCTGGTTCATGCGGAGGTTCCCAGCGCCCTCCGTGGTGATCCCTGGCGACTTCGCCAGATTCTGCTGAACCTCATAGGGAATGCGATCAAGTTTACGGAACAGGGAGAAGTCGTGGTCTCCGTGACCCTTCTTCACGACACCCAGGAGTCCGCGACCCTTCGGTTTGAAATTCGCGATACCGGCATCGGCCTCTCACCGGAAGCGCTAGGCAAACTCTTTCGCCCGTTCAGCCAGGTGGATGGATCAACGACGAGGATCTATGGCGGCACAGGATTAGGCCTCGTAATCAGCAAACAGCTCACGGAACTTATGAAGGGTCAGATCGGGGTGGAGAGTCAGTCTGGAGCAGGCAGTACCTTCTGGTTTACGGCGACATTCACTCGACAGTCGTCACCAGTTCAATTGCTGCCCATTTCTGTACCAGACGCGTTGCGCGGCCTGCGGATCTGCATTGCCGACACCCATCCGATCAACCGCCGCATGCTGGAGTTGTACGCCACCAAATGGGAGGTCCATTGCCTGACGGCGAAGACCGGGACTGAGGCCCTAGAATCCCTGCGCCAAGCGGCGGCCGACCACACTCCGTGCGAAGTCGCGATCCTTGATCGACAGCTTCCAGGAATGGACGGCCTGGAGATCGCCAAGGCGATTAAATCCGATCCGTCCCTGGCCTCTACACACTTGATCCTTCTGACCTCCCAGGGCCAGCGGGGCGATGCCCAGGTTGCGCAAACAGCTGGCTATGAGGCCTACCTCACCAAGCCGGTGCGCGAGTCGCAGCTGTTTGAATGTCTCGCTGCCTTGCGGCAACAGGGTTCCGGCATGCCTCCCCCTCCCGAGCAGCCCGGGCACATAACCTCCCAGCCGGAGATAATCACGCGCCATACGTTGGCTGAAGCGAACACTCGAACAATCCGGCGGATCCTCCTCGCGGAGGATAATGTCATCAATCAAACGGTCGCGGTCAGCATGCTGCAGAAATTAGGGTATCAGGTGGACGTCGTGTCGAATGGTATGGAGGCCTGTGCGGCGGTCGCACGAATCCGGTATGCGGCGGTGCTCATGGACTGCCAGATGCCTGAGATGGACGGCCTACAAGCGGCCGCCGAGATTCGTCGACAGGAGGACACCCACGTCCATGTCCCGATTATCGCCATGACGGCAAACGCCCTGCCGGAAGACCGGGCCCGCTGTCTTGCGGCCGGGATGGATGACTACCTCAGTAAGCCTGTGCGTTCCAAGGAAATTGCAGAACTGATTGCGCGGTGGGTCGATCGGCCTGCGGCGTTCGCCCAAGCAGAGAGCACGAAACATTGAGCCCCATAAACGGCAGGCACGGGAAAGGCAGCGAACCATGGCCATTTTGATTGTTGAAGACAATCCGGTTAATGCGAAACTCCTGGCGATTATGCTCAATTCCGATGGGTATAAAACCCTGATCGCGCGCAATGGGATGGAAGCCTTGGCTACCCTCTCCGGAAAAAATATCATTGAACTGATCATCACCGACTATATGATGCCGGAAATGAACGGGTTAGAGCTGGTTGCCAAGATACGGGAGATGCCGCTGTTTGGTGCCATTCCCATCCTTATCGCATCGGCACACTCGGATCACGAGACCGTCACCAAAGCCAAGACCTTGGCTTGTGAGGGCTTCCTCACAAAACCGATTGACAAGCATTTGCTTCTAACAAAGGTGGGGCACCTCGTGAAGGAACAGCCACCCGTTCTGCGCAGCAAAGCCGAAAATTTACAAAAACTGGGCATCTCTTCCGAGGAATATGACGATCTGCTGAGCATGCTGCTGGCACAGCTGGCGGCGACCCTTCCCGTCGTCATCCTGGAACAGGGGGACTCTGACGCACCCGTCTCCCAATCACTGGGACAACTCCTCACGGAACTGGAGGAGAGCGCCGCCATTCTCGGGGCTGACAAATTTCATCGGTTGTATGGTCGGGTGAAAGGGGACTCCTTACCGAGGCAATCTCACTGCGTCGTCCTGCAGCAAGTCCTGCAAGAACTGGAGTTCGCATTAAAAGCCTGCATGCAGCCATCACCCCCGGCAGAAGCTCCCCAATGACCTCACCCGTTCTTTCCCTTCAGAAGAGCCTGCCTGCGCCGCGTGCAACTCAACAGCGGGATCTCCGGTAAGATCTGCGAGAACAGCCGTGAGGACCAATTGACCAAAGCTTCCGCATATTGACCAAGGGACTGAGCCTCTCATCGCTGGCCAGTCTCACATTGTGACAACTCATCGCGTCTTCAACGGCGCCATCGAATGCCGCCTCTACGAATTCCTTATCGTCCAAGGCGGAGCCAGAAGGCGGCTTACCCCGCCCGCACAGGCTTAACCCAGCCCGGCCCTTTCGACCCATACCTCGCTCTCGCCTCAAGTATTCCTCAGAATAACCGATATGAGAAGGTGGTGGTGTAGGAGTCCATCGCGTGAGACCTTCCGGTTTCGGGGGCACCTTCCCCGATTCGACAGAGAGTCTGACGCGATCTTTTTTTGTCCACTCACTGCCGTCCGCGCCGGCTCACGAGAGTCCAATGGCGTCATCGCCTGTTCCTCGCCGTCCGTGGAGCCTGGCCGCGCTGCAATGGGTGTCTATTCGATAAGGAAGAGGAGTTGCCGTGTTTCATGAATATTCGCTTTCGATCCGAGCACTCCTGCGGGATGTGTCCGGAAGTCTCTATCACATCGTCGTGGCCCTCCTCAGCGCCGGCATCGCCCTGTTGCTCCCGACCGGCGCCACCCGGTTTCTGGCCTTCTGGTCCCGCATCGAACATGACAAGCTCTCGCTCATTGCCTTGGAACTGACCGTTGCGGTCATGTTGATTCTCGGGTTGAATTATCTCCGCCGGAGCGTCCGGGATCACGCGATGGCCTCCGTGGCGGCCGGGGCCGGCCTCGTCTCCTACTTCCCCCGCCGTACGAACGGCGCGCAGCAGCGCATCCGGCAACTTAAAGAAGAGCACGGAGCCGGCCGGACGATCATGGTGATCGGATCCAGCGGCTACAGTACGCTCGTCGACCAGGTCGGCGACCTGTCCTCCGTGCTCGATAAATGTCTGGGCGCCAAGATTCTCCTGGTGAATCCCTACAGTCACGACGCCACGACCAGGATTCAAGCCCTCGGCCATCCGGAGCATACGCTGGCCACCTTCCGGGAAGAAGTCCGACAGAGTATCGTGCTGCTCAAGCGGTTGAAGGCCATGGGCAAAGCGATCAATCTCAAATTCTATTCGGACCCTCCGTTAGTCAAGCTGGTCATCCTGGGTGACTACCTCTGGCTCCAGCATTACCACGCGGCGTTCGATATCCAATCGATGCCCGAATATGTCTTGCGGCATAACCCCAAAGACCACGGCTTCTACAGGCTTTATGCCCACTACTTCTCGTTGCGGTGGGAAAGCCCCGAGATTCCTGAATATGATTTTGAGACAGATGAGCTGGTCTATCGGACCAAGCTCGGCCATGAGCTCCGCCGGGAACGGTATGGAATCGGCCCCGCAGCGAAGGAAACAGCCATCACGGCCGAAGCGATCCACCTGGCATCCCCCCAGCCACTCCGACTCACAAGGAACGACGCAGCGCCAGGAGCCGTAGCAGCCTAAGCGCCCCACCGCCCCGCCCGGCGCCAGCTTCCCGGCAACAGGTCAAGTTTCCACGGTCCCTGCCGATATGCCTTGTAGGTTCACCAGGAAGGCCTTGACCATGCAACCACGATGTCGCACTCGAATCCCCGTCGGCTACCCGGCGAATATCCAAACTGATAACGGGACCGGCGAAGGAGTCCTCCTCGACCTCTCGCCCACCGGCTGCAGGATGAGGAGCGACATCGACCTGAATGCCGGGGCCTATCTCGCCCTCGAGATTGCCGTGGCGCAGGAGTCCGCCCCGCTGGGGGTGGAAGTCTCTGTCGTACGCTGGTGTAAAGACGGCTACCTGGGCGTGGAGTTTCTTCGATACAGTCAGGGGGTCCGGGAACGAGTCACAGATCTTCTCACCGCCTCGTCACAGACAGACATCCTCGTCTATCCGGACTACGCAACCGCCTCGCTGAGCGCGATCGCTTCCTAATTATTCTGCCGTTCTACCCGTCACGCAGCTCGACCACCCCCTGCGGCGGCGCTTAGCCTTGGACATCTGGCAACTGAGTGCTCTGCGGAAGCGGCCTGCCCATTCCGCGGCCGGTGCGCATTCGTGAAACTCTCAAACGCAATCGGTCGAGGTAAAGATAGATGACCGGCGTCGTGTAGAGCGTGAGCAACTGGCTCACGAGGAGCCCGCCGACGATGGCGATACCCAACGGCCGACGCAATTCCGACCCGACGCCCGTCCCCAGCGCCAACGGCAGGGCGCCGAAGAGGGCCGCCAGCGTGGTCATCATGATCGGCCTGAACCGCAACAGACAGGCCTCGTAAATCGCCTCTTCCGGTGTCTTCCCTTCCTTGCGCTCCGCGTCCAGCGCGAAGTCGATCATCATGATGGCGTTCTTCTTGACGATGCCGATCAATAGAATGATCCCGATCAGCGCGATCATGCTCAGCTCCGTCTTAAACAGAAGCAACGCGAGCAGCGCGCCCACTCCCGCGGACGGCAGCGTGGAAAGGATCGTCAAGGGATGGATGTAACTCTCATAGAGAATCCCCAACACGATGTAGACCGTCACCAGCGCGGCAAGAATGAGAAAGGGCTGGTTGTCGACGGACGCCTGAAACGCTTTGGCCGCGCCCTGAAAGGTCCCCCGGACGCCGGCCGGAAGCCCCATCTCCCGCGTCGCCTTGTCGATCGCCGCGACCGCATCGCCCAACGACGCTCCCGGAGCCATATTGAACGACAGCGTCACGCCAGGGAACTGCCCCTGATGGTTGACGAGGAGCAGCGTGTTTGTCGGTTCGTAACGCGTCACGGCACTGAGCGGCACCTGCGCCCCCGCCGGGGACCGCACATATATTTCCTGCAGCGTCGAGGGGTTCTGCCAATATTGCGGGGCCACCTCCATCACGACGTGATACTGGTTGAGCGGCGTATACATGATGGAGACCTGCCGCTGGCCGAATGCATCGTAAAGCGTATCGTCAATCAGCTGGGGACTGATCCCCAGCCGGGAAGCCGTGCTGCGATCGAACACCACGAGGGATTGCAGTCCCTTGTCCTGCTGATCGCTGTTCACGTCGGTGATTTCCGGCAGCGTGCGCAACTGACGCTCGACCTTGGGCGCCCAGGTGTTCAGCTCGGCGAGATCCACGCTTTGCAATGTGTACTGATATTGCGCGCTGCTGGCGCGCCCGCCGATTCGCAGGTCCTGAATGGCCTGCAGCACCGTCGGCGCACCCGTCACCTTGGCCAGCTTGGGACGCAGCCGGGCGATCACCTGATCCACGCTGAGCTCCCGCTCTTCGAGCGGTTTCAGCGAGATGAACATACGGCCGGCATTGGTATTCCCGCTGACTCCTCCGCCGCTGAATCCCGTGACCGTGTCGACGGCTGGATCGCTCTTGATAATCTCGACGACCTCGGTGAGTTTCTGCCGCATGGCCTGAAATGAGATGTCCTGGGCGGCCTGAATGTTCCCGAACATGCGGCCCGTATCCTGCTGGGGGAAGAAGCCCTTGGGCACGATGGTATAGAGATAGATGCTGAACGCCATCGTCGCCAGCGTCACCACGAGCATGCTGCGCGGATGGCGGAGCACCCAGCCGAGACTGCCGGCATAGCCGCTGCGCAGCCCCTCAAAGAACCGTTCGCTGATCCGGTACCATCTCCCATGGGTCTTGCCGGTGTCGGCTTTGAGCACACGGGCGCACATCATGGGCGTGGTGGTCAACGACACGACCAGCGAGACGAGAATCGCCACGGAGAGCGTGACGGCAAACTCCCGGAACAGCCGTCCCATCATGCCGCCCATGAAGAGAATCGGGAGGAAGACGGCCACGAGCGAGATGGTCATCGACAGCACGGTAAACGTGATCTCGCGCGCACCGCGCAGCGCCGCCTGCATCGGATCCATGCCCTGCTCCCGATACCGGCTGATGTTTTCCAGCACGACGATGGCATCGTCCACCACAAACCCCGTCGCGATCGTGAGCGCCATCAGCGAGAGATTGTCGAGGCTATAGTCGAAGAGATACATCACGCCGAACGTGCTGATCAGCGAGACCGGCACCGCCACGCAGGGAATCAGCGTGGCCCGGACATCTCGCAAAAACACAAAGACCACCAGGATCACAAGACAGACGGAAATCGCGAGCGTCCGTTCGACGTCGTGCAGCGAGGCGCGAATGACCGGAGTGCGGTCCACCACGACCTTCAACGTCATGCTCCCGGGAATCGACGCCTCCAATTGAGGGAGCAACGCCCGGACGCGGTCGACCGTCTCGATGATGTTGGCGCCCGGCTGCCGGTTGATGATGATGAGCACCGCTGGAACGCCGTTCGCGACGCCGCTCGTGCGCAGATCCTCCACCGACTGTTCGACCGTCGCCACGTCCGAAAGCCGCACCGCCCGCCCCTCCCGATAGCTCACGATCAACGGTAGATAATCCTCCACCGTATGGAGCTGATCGTTGGCCCGCACCTCCCAGGTCCGCTGCCCGTCGGACAACTGGCCCTTGGGACGATTCACGTTGGTGCTGCTCAACATCCGGCGGACGTCGCCGAGTCCGATCCCGTAACTGTTCAACGCCGTGGGATTCAGATCGACGCGGATCGCGGGGAGCGATCCGCCACCCACCGTGACCTGCCCCACCCCGTCGATCTGCGAGAGTTTCTGCTGAAGCACGCTGGACGCCACATCGTACATGCGGCCCCGGCTGACCAGATCGGATGTCAGCGACAGGATCAGGATCGGTGCATCGGCCGGATTGATCTTCCGGTACGTCGGGCTGTTCGGAAGGGTCGTCGGCAGTTCGCTCCGCGCCGCCATGATGGCGGCCTGCACGTCGCGCGCGGCACCGTCGATATTGCGGCTCAGGTCGAATTGCAGCGTGATATTCGCGGACCCCAGCATGCTCGTGGAAGTCATCTCCGTCACACCGGCGATGCGCGTGAACTGATGTTCCAGCGGAGCCGCCACCGAGGTGGCCATGGTTTCCGGGCTGCCGCCCGGCAACGTGGCCGAGACATTGATGGTCGGGAACTCGACTTGCGGGAGCGAGGCGACGGGCAGGAAGCGGAACGCGACGAGACCGACGAGCGTGACCCCGATGGTCAACAACGTGGTGGCAACCGGACGGTGAATGAACGGCGCCGAGATATTCACGACAGTCCCGGGGTGAGCGCCTCTCCGGTCGAAGGCGCCGGTCGGCCGGCCCGGACGCGCCGCGCCAGCCTATCGAAGGCCAGATACACCACCGGCGTCGTATACAAGGTCAGCACCTGGCTCACGATCAGTCCGCCGATGATGGCGATGCCGAGCGGATGCCGCAACTCCGACCCCACCCCCGACCCGATCGCCAGCGGAAGCGCGCCGAGCAGCGCCGCCAGGGTCGTCATCATGATCGGGCGGAAACGCAACAGGCAGGCTTCATAGATCGCCGCCTCCGGGGTCTTTCCTTCTTGGCGCTCCGCCTCCAGCGCAAAGTCGATCATCATGATGGCGTTCTTCTTCACGATGCCGATGAGGAGAATGATCCCGATCAGCGCGATCACGCTGAATTCAATTCGAAACAGCATCAGAGCCAGTAACGCCCCCACCCCGGCGGACGGCAGCGTGGAGAGAATCGTGAGCGGATGGATATAGCTCTCATAGAGAATCCCCAGCACGATGTAGACCGTCACCAACGCGGCGAGGATTAGCCAGACCTCGTTTCCCAGCGACGTTTGGAATGCCTGGGCCGTGCCCTGAAAACTGCTCCGGATACTGACTGGAAGACTGATGGCCTGCGTGGCGCGCTCGATCGCGGCCACCGCATCGCCGAGCGATGCGCCCGGCGCCAGATTGAAGGACACCGTCACGACAGGAAACTGTCCCTGCCGGCTGATGGCCAGCGGGGTCGTCGTCTCGGAGAACTGGGTAAACACGTTGAGCGGAACCTGTCCGCCGGTGCCCGACCGGATGTCGAGAAACTGCAGCGACTGCGGGCCGGTCTGAAACTCCGGCATCACTTCGAGCACCACGCGATACTGGTTCAGCTGCGTGAACATCGTGGACACCTGCCGCTGCCCATAGGCATCGTACAGCGTATCGACGATGAGCTGCGGGGTGATCCCCAGCCGCGACGCCGTATGGCGATCGATCACCAGCATGGCGGCCAACCCGCGATCCAGCTGATCGCTGCTGACATCACGCAATTCCGGCAGGGCCTGCAGCGCCGTCATGAACGAAGGCGCCCACCGGCTGAGCTCCTCGGGATCCGCGTCTTCCAGCGTATATTGATATTGCGTCCGGCTGACCCGGTCTTCCACGGTCAGATCCTGCATCGGCTGCAGGAAGAGCGACATCCCCTCCACACCGGCCGCCTGCGCCTGCAGCCGGCGAATGACCTCATGGACGCTCACGCCCCGCTCGGCCATCGGCTTCAGATTGACCTGGATGCGCCCGCTGTTCAACGTGGTGTTCGTCCCGTCCACACCGATGAACGACGAGAGACTGGCGACGGCAGGATCGGCCAGGATGGCACGAGCCAGCGCCTGTTGCCGCTCCACCATCCCGCTGAACGAAATCGACTGCTCCGCTTCGGTCATCCCGAGAATCGCGCCGGTGTCCTGCACGGGAAAGAAGCCCTTGGGAATGATCAGAAACAGGACCACCGTCAGAACGAGCGTGCCGGCTGCCACCGCCAGCGTCGCCGATTGATGCTGCAACACCCGGCGCAACGTCCGGCCATAAGCCGCGATCGTCCGATCGAACAACTGTTGCGACAGTAGATAGAACCGGCCTTGTTCCACCGCAGGGCGATGGCGTAGCAACCTCGCGCACATCATCGGCGTCAACGTCAGAGAGACCACGGCCGAGACGAGAATCGTGGCGCTCAACGTGATGGCAAACTCGCGGAAGAGCCGGCCCACCACATCGCCCATGAAGAGGAGCGGAATCAGCACGGCGATCAGCGAAATGGTCAATGAGAGAATGGTGAAGGCGATCTGCTTCGAACCCTTGAGCGCCGCCTGCATCGGCGACTCGCCCCGCTCAATGTAGCGTGAGATGTTCTCGATCATCACAATGGCGTCGTCCACGACAAAGCCGGTGGAGATCGTCAGCGCCATCAACGTCAGATTGTTCAGGCTGAACCCTGCGAGATACATGACCCCGAATGTCCCAACCAGCGACAGCGGGACCGCCGCCGCGGGAATGATCGTGGCCGAGAGGGTCCGCAGAAACAGAAAGATGACCAGGATCACAAGCGCCACGGCCAGCATCAATTCGAACTGCACGTCCCGCACCGAGGCCCGAATGGACGTGGTGCGGTCGGAGAGCACCGTCACCTGCACCGCCGCCGGCAGGGCGCTTTGCAGCTGCGGCAGGAGCGCCTTCACCCGGTCGGCCACGTCGATGACATTGGCACCGGGCTGCCGCTGGATGTTGACGAGAATCGCGGGCTGGTCGTTCATCCAGGCCGCCTGCTTTGCATTTTCTACATCGTCCAGGACATCGGCCACCTCGGACAGCAGGACGGGCGCGCCGTTGCGATAGGCCACGATCAGAGGCCGGTAATCCCGACTCGACAGCAATTGATCCGTCGCATTGATGATGGAGGCCCGGCGCGGGCCGTCAAACACGCCTTTGGCCTGATTCACATTGGCGGCCGCCACGGCCGTGCGCACGTCCTCCAGCGTCAGGCCATAGGCGGACAGCGCGCGCGGGTTCGCCTGAATGCGCACCGCCGGACGCTGGCCTCCGCTGAGGCTGACCAGCCCGACACCGGACAGCTGAGAGATCTTTTGGGCCAAGCGGGTCTCGGCCAGATCTTCGACCTGCGAGAGCGGCATCGTGTCGGACGTCAACGCGAGCGTCAGGATCGGCGCATCCGCCGGATTCACTTTGTTATAGACCGGAGGATTGGGCAAATCGCGAGGGATAAAGGTGGAGGCGGCATTGATTGCGGCCTGGACCTGCTGTTCGGCGATATCGAGATTCAAATCCAGGCTGAACTGCAGCGTGATGACGGAACTGCCGCCGGAGCTCGTGGAGGTCATCTGGTTCAACCCGGGCATCTGGCCGAACTGCCGCTCCAACGGCGCCGTCACGGAGGAGGCCATCACGTCCGGGCTGGCACCGGGATAAAACGTCACCACCTGGATGGTCGGATAGTCGACTTGGGGGAGCGCGGAGACCGGCAAGAGGCGATAGGCCAGCGCGCCGGCGAGCACGATCGCCACCATCAGCAGGGCCGTCGCCACCGGCCGCATGATAAACAGGCGGGACGGATTCACGAAGAAGCCCCTCGCTTGGGCTTCTCGGTTCCGGCAGGGGGAGCGGGCGCGTCCGGGGATTTTGCGGGAGCGCCTTTCTGGTTCCGGACCTCCACTTTGCTGCCTTCGCGCAGCTTCTCCGTCCCGTCCACGACGACCACCTCACCCGGCGACAAACCGCTGTCGATCGAGAGGTCGTCGCCTTGAGCCGCCCCTGCCCCCACCGGGCGGACCGCGACGGTCTGATCCTCTTTCACGACATAGAGGAAGGTGCCCTTCGAGCCTCGCTGCACCGCCGCCGACGGCACAACCGTGGCCCCGCGCTTGACCTCCAGCAACAGCCGCGCGTTCACGAATTGATTGGGAAAGAGCTGCCCGTCTTCGTTCGGAAACACCGCCTTAAGCCGCACCGTGCCGGTATTAGCATCGATCTGATTGTCGATCGTCAGCAATGTGCCCGTCGCCAGCTTCTTCTTCTGCTCGCGGTCGAAGGCCTCGACCGGTAGTTTCTCGCCGGACTTCATCCGCGCCATGACCGCCGGCAGACTGTCTTCCGGGATCGTAAAGACGACGGTGATCGGCATGAGCTGCGTAATCACCAGCAGGCCGTTCGCATCGTTCGCCCGCACCATGTTGCCGGCATCGACCAGCCGCAGCCCCACCCGTCCGTCGATCGGCGACGTGATGCGGCTATACACCAGTTGCAACTTGGCATTGTCGATCTGGCCCTGGTCGGCCTTCACGATGCCTTCCAGTTGACGCACCAGCGCCTGCTGCGTATCCAGCTGCTGCTTGGGAATGAAGCCCTGTTCGAACAAGCCGTTGTAGCGTTCCAGGTCCAGCTGCGCGTTCTTGAATTGCGCCTGATCGCGCGCCATCTGGCCTTCGGCCTGCGTCAGTTGCACATCGAAGGGACGCGGATCGATCTCCGCCAGCAGATCCCCGCGGCGGACGAGCTGCCCTTCCTGAAACAGCACTTTCATGAGTTGCCCGTCGACCCGGCTCTTGACGTTGACCGTGTTCAGCGGCATGACCGAGCCGAGGCCGTTGAGATAGACCCCGATGTCGCCGGTCTTCGCCGTGGCCACCGCCACAGAAAACGTGCGCGCTCCGGCAGCCGGCGGCTGCCCGGCCCGCGAGGGTTCCTCGCCCGACTTCGCGAGCAGCGTGTACCAGCCGAGCGCCAGGAGACAGGCGCCCACGAGGCCGATCATTGACCGTTTGAGCATAGTGGAGAAACGAATGGGTTCCGACATAGCGTCCTTCTCGTCCAGGCCCGATCGCTCAAGGCTTGTCCGGCTAGCATGAACCGCCGGGCGATGTCTCATTGAGAGGAAAGATCCCCCAGCTGGTGCAGCCGGTGAGTCATTGTATCAAGTTCGAGCCGCCTAACACGACAACGGCTAGCGCACCCGTGCCGAGCAGTATATTCAAGCCTGGCGAGATTTACATCCTTCAATCCGGACAGACCCGGGACAAAGGACTCCCGGAATCTTTACTCAAGCTGTGATAAATTACCGCCATGTCGGCACCGGCCTCCTCTTTCAATCGCGGAACACGCATGCCTCCCCTGCGCAGCCTCGTCGTCGGCTCTCTACTCCTGCTTGCCACGTTGACGGGCTGTCAGTTCTTCAGTCCCAAAGCGCCGGTTCCGGGGGTCACGTCCAAGAGCCGGCTCTATACGTCAGTCGTCGACCGGCTGGCCCCGATGGTGCAACCAGACATCGAGAAGCAGCAAGGCCCCCAACAGACCCGCGTCCTCGCCACCCATGCCATTGGTCGCGACGTGCCGGCGCGATACAAGCGGCGCATCGCCCTGCAAAGCCTCACCGATCCCTGGGCCGGCTTGTCCGCGCTGGAGCACCAGGGACTGTTGATGGCGGAACTCGCGGGCGGCGGCACGGATAATCTGCCCGCCTTGCTGGATGTCATGGAGGCCGCCGTCGACCGCACCTCCGAATACTTCAAGCCGATCCCCTTCCCGAGCACGACCGCCCAAAAAGAAATGGTCAGCTTCCTCACCGATACGCTGGACGATGCCGCCATCCAGCGGGAGAAGGCGCTGGCCAATCTCTCCGACGATGAGCGACGGTTCCTCTTCAAACACGCGCGGACCCTGGCCGATCAATTTTCGCCCCGCTCGAACGAGCCGGCCCAGGAACGGGCCGCGCACCTCAAGCTGGAGGCGGAGTTCGCCCGCCTCGTGGATGAACAGCTCGACTATGCCGCGCTGCTCGCGGCGGCGCAGACCGTGGCGCGATTGGGCAACGAAAGCCTGCTGCAACGCCTGGCCCTCGCCTTCCAACATCGTCCTCCGGTGGCACAACCGCCGCCGGGCATCACCGGCGACGTGCTGTTCGCCCAGCAGACCCGCGACGGCTTGATCGTCATCGGCGGTCCGGGCGTCAACACTTACGACCTGGACCGGCGCGTCCTCCTCGTCGTCGACCTCGGCGGAGACGACACGTATCACGGGATGATCGCCTCATCCGGCGACATCGAGCATGGCATCGGCGTGGTGATCGATCTGGGCGGCAACGATACCTACACCAGCGATCCGCTCGGCCTGGCCACCGGACGGCTCGGCGTCGGACTCCTCATCGATCTGGCCGGCGACGACGTCTATCAACTCGACCAGGGGTCCGGCGGCACCGGCTTCGCCGGCATCGGGATCCTCTTCGACCGCACCGGCAACGATGTGTACATGGGCAACCGGTTCACCCAGGGCGCGGCGTTCGGCGGACTCGGTCTCCTGGTCGATCTGGCCGGCAACGACCGGTACACCAGCCACGCCTTCGCCATCGGGTTCGGCGGCCCCTTGGGAATGGGCGCCGTGATCGATCGAGCCGGCAATGACGTCTATCAATGCGGCGACAAATATCCCGGCTCGTTGAATCCCCAGGAAGCGCCGACGGCCAAGCCCGGCGACCCGGCTTTTCAATATCTCTGCTACGGCATGGGCAGCGGCGCCGGCGTCGACGGCGGCAGCAAGAAAACCGACGCCCTGCTCCTCAACCTGGCCGGCGGCCTCGGCTATCTCATCGATCTCGAAGGCCAGGATCAGTATCGCAGCGGCAACCTGGCGCAAGGCGCCGGCCATTACTTCGGACTCGGCGTGGCGCTCGATCTCGGCGGAGACGACAGCCGCGCAGGCGGACGCACCAGCCTGGGAGCCGCCGGCCACTACGGCATCGGCCTGCTCGTCGATGCGCAGGGCACGGATCGCTACACGCCCTCCGGTCCCAAGTATACGGTCAGCGGCACCTACGACCGGAGCGTGAGTCTGCTGCTGGATGGCGGGACGGGATCCGACACCTACGACCTGACCCGCAGCACGGGGCTGGGAGATGCCGAGAGCGAATCCTGGTCGCTCTTCATCGATGAAGGCGGAGCCGATCGCTACAGCGGCCAATCCGGACTGGGCCGCGGCACCCCCGACAGCCTCGGCCTGTTCTTCGACCTTGCCGGAGCGGACACCTACGACACCTCGTCCGGAACGCCTACCGGCACCACCTCCGGCCGCGGGAACGATCGGACAATCCGGGCCACCGGCAGCCTCTTTCAAGACCGCTGACCGGCCGCCGCTCGCCTCTATTTCTGTCTATTCGCGCAGTGACCCGGACATCTTCACGCCTGCCCTTGACTTGCCCGATCCCCGATCTATCTCTGCTCTCACACGCTCACCCATCGTGTCTCTGCTCAAGGATGAGAGAGAGAAAGGACTCAACATGGACAGCGAGACCAAAGTGCTGACCCTCCCCATATTACCGATCAAGCGAACTGTCTTATTCCCCGGCGTCATGATGCCCCTCACCGTCGGTCGCGAACGATCGATGGCGGCGGTGCAGGCCGCGATGAAGACCGAAGAGAAGATGATCCTGGTCGTGGCTCAGCGCGACTCGCAGACCGAAGAACCGGGCCTGAGCGACCTCTACACGATCGGCACCAAAGCCATCATCAAGCAGATCGGCCAATCCTCGGAAGGCGCGATTCACGCGTTTGTCCAGGGTGTGGACCGCGTGGCGATCATTGAAGAAACCCAATCGACTCCCTATGCGATCGCCCGGGTCCGGGCGCTGGACCGCCCCTCGGAGACCGGCACGGAAGTGCAGGCCATGCATCGGGCAATTCAGGAGCTGGTGACAGAACTCCCGAGGGTGATCCAAGCCCCTGGCATGCAAGAGGCCAGCGAAGCGTTAAGCCATGAAGATGATCCGGTAGCGCTCGCCTATCGAGTGGCCTCACTGGTCAACCTCAGCGTGGCGGAAGAGCAGAAGCTGCTCGAAAGCACCGCGACGCTGGATTTGCTGCGCGCCCTCTATGTGGCCTTGTCCAAGGAGATTCAGATCCTCCAGCTCCGCGACAAGATCACCAGCGATGCGCAGGCGAAGATCGGCAAGAGCCAGCGCGAATACATGTTGCGAGAGCAATTGAAAACGATCCAACAGGAACTCGGCGAATCCGACAGCGACGACAGCGATCTTGCCCTGCTCAAGAAGAAAGTGGCGGAGGCGGACCTCCCCGACCATGTGCGGAAGGAAGCCGAGCGCGAGCTCGGACGCCTGGCCAAAGTCCCGCCGTCGTCGGCGGACCACCAGGTGCTCCGCACCTATCTGGAGCTGGTGCTCGAATTGCCCTGGAAGAAGGCGTCGGAAGATTCACTCGACCTGGCGAAAGTCCGGCAGGTGCTCGAAGAAGATCACTACGGCATCAAAGAAGTCAAAGAACGGATCGTGGAGCATCTCGCGGTCTTGAAGCTGAATCCGTCGGCCAAGGCGCCGATCCTTTGCTTGGTCGGGCCTCCGGGTGTCGGCAAGACGAGCCTGGGCCAATCGATCGCCAGAGCCATGGGCCGGACGTTCGAGCGGCTCAGCCTGGGCGGCGTACACGATGAAGCGGAATTGCGCGGCCATCGCCGCACCTATGTCGGGGCGTTGCCTGGCCATATCATTCAAGCCGTACGGCGGGCCGGGGTGAACAATCCCGTGCTCATGCTCGATGAAGTCGACAAGATGGGGCGCGACTTCCGCGGAGACCCGGCTGCTGCGCTCTTAGAAATCCTCGATCCGGCGCAGAACCACACGTTCCGCGACCACTATCTGGATCTCCCCTTCGATTTGTCGAAGGCGTTTTTCATCACGACGGCGAACACGCTCGACACGATCAGCCAACCCTTGTTGGACCGGATGGAGATCATCCGCCTGCAAGGCTACAGCGAACATGAGAAGGCGGAAATCGCTCGCCGCTATCTCTGGCCGCGACGGTTGAAGGAAGCGGGCCTGAATGCCGAACAGGCGCTCTTGTCAAACGAGGTCTTGAATCTCGTCACGAGCCGATACACACGCGAGGCCGGTGTGCGGCAACTGGAGCAAATGCTCGGCCGGTTGACGAGAAAAGTGGCCTTAGCCTTCGCGGAACTCCCGGAAGGTCAGGAGCGCCAGCCGGTCACCATTCGCCCGGATATGCTGGATGAATGGCTCGGCTCCGAACGGTTCATGCCGGAAGAGGCGCGAAAGAATCTGCCGCCCGGAGTGGCGACAGGCTTAGCCTGGACTCCGGCGGGAGGCGATGTCCTCTATATCGAAACGACGCTCCTGCCAGGCAGTCATGAACTGACACTGACAGGACAGCTCGGCGATGTGATGCAGGAATCGGCACGCGCGGCCCGGAGCTATCTCTGGTCGCATGCGGAAAGCATGGGACTCGATATTTCGAAGTTCAAACGCAACGGGGTCCATATCCATGTGCCCTCAGGCGCGATTCCGAAAGACGGCCCGTCAGCCGGTATCACGATGGCCACGGCACTGGCGTCCGCCTATGTCGGAAAAGCCGTCCGCAGCGATACGGCCATGACGGGAGAAATCAGCTTGAGCGGGTTGGTGCTGCCGGTCGGCGGGATCAAGGAGAAGGTTCTAGCGGCCCATCGCGCGGGCATCCGGCGGATCATTCTGCCGAAGGCCAATGAGCGGGATCTGAAAGAAGTGCCACAGGAAGTGCGCGACCAGCTCACGTTCATTCCGGTGGAACGGATCGAAGAAGTTCTGCCGGCGGCCTTCAATCAGGACATCCCCGCAGCCCCACCGGCTGAACGGGATGAACCCCTCGCCACCTCGACCGCGTCGTAATATTCTTCGGCCCCGGGGAAACCCGGGGCCGACAAACCCCCATCCCGCAGCCCCGTACTGACTCAGAGTAGCAATTGTGTATGCTGCCGAGCTCACTCAGATTCTTTGACCCATTGAGTCGAGCTTGTTATCATGAGCCATTCAACGCGACAGGAGAAGCAGCTCGCTTCGGGAGGGTCATCTATGCGCTACGATCGAATCAGCATCGATCCCCACATCTGCAGCGGAAAGCCGTGCATCCGAGGGACTCGGATCATGGTGACGAATATTCTTGGCTTGATAGCAGGCGGCTACACGAACGATCAGATTCTCCAAACCTATCCGGAGCTCACCCGTGAGGATGTGGCATCGGCGTTAGACTATGCCAGCCACGTAATCGATGAAGACAAAGTGATTCCCCGTGCCTGAGCCGCTTGCTCCCCTTCACTCTCCCATCAACGCCTTGAGCTGCGCTTCCATGCCTTCGGCCCAGACTTGATAGCCCTGTTGGTTGGGGTGCAGCAAATCCGGCATGAGGTCTCGCTTCAGTCGCCCGTCGCGATCCAGAAAGAGGTGTCCGAGATCAAGATAGTGAACGTGCTGACCGTCGGCGAATCCACGGAGACGATCATTGATCGTACTGTTCAAACGCCGAAGAGAATCGTTGGCGATCGCCCCTCGCGGAAAGATGCCCAGCAGAAGAATCTTGGTCTCCGGAAGCTTCGCGCGCAGCAGCGTCACAATCGCCTGCACACCGGCAGCCGTCTCTTCCGGTGGATCTTTCCTGGTTCCTGAATTGTTCGTCCCGATCATGACCACCGCCACCTTCGGGTGGATGCCGTCGATCTCCCCGTGCTGCAACCGCCACAAGACCTGTTCAGTCCGGTCGCTGTTGAATCCCAGGTTCACCGCCCGGCGATGGGCATAGTAGCGCTCCCACACCCGCCGCCCCTCATCGCCCCACCCCTGCGTGATCGAATCGCCGATCATGAGCAGATCCACACCCCCCTGTCGGACACGGGCCACATTGCGCTCATGTTGGGGCATCCACCAGCCGGCCGTCTGCGGAGCAGGAACAACGGCGGGAACGTCACGATCAAGGGCAAAAACAGTCGCAACCGGAAAGCTCGCCCAGATGGAGAGGGCAAAGAGAAGCAGAACGAAGGAAGACCGGAGCGTGCGCGTCATGGGGGCCTACTGTAGCAGATTCAGACAGGGAGAGGCCTGCGCAGGCATGCGCAAGCTCTGAAAAGGTCGGCGGAGATCAGTCAGGTCGGTTGCGCTGATACCGGAGCGAGTAGTGCCCACATTTCATACACACGACTTGGAATGGCGGAAGCGCCGGATCGTAGAGCTTGTGGATATACCCCATCGGCACCGTCGAGTCGGGGTAGCCTTGATTGACCTGCGTGTCGAGCGGCCTCCCACACTGGCCATTCGCACAATTCACAGTGAATGATACGATAGGAGCATTTGTAGACATGACCGCACCATAGCAGGGTCTTCGAGCCAAATGTAAGGGGCGCCGGTTTCAAAGAGTGGCAGAAGGCCACCGCGCGACAAGCTCACCGTCATTCCGGTGGAGCGGATCGAAGAAGTCTGCCGACAGCCGTCATTCAAAGCATCTTCCCCCTGCCCCACCGGCTGAACAGGATGGACCGCTCACTATGTCGACTGCGTCGTAAAATCTAGAGCTCAGGATCAACACTAGGACTCACCCTATTGGTTCACCGACAACCCCTCAACTCTCCCTCTATACTTCTCCACTCAATTCAAAGAATGGTTCCTGATGCCATTACGCCTTTTGACCATCTCGATTTATGAATATAGAGGGGGCTCCGGGAATTCGGACAGTGTGGTAAGTGGTAGCCTGGCTTCACCAAAGCCACCAGGTGGTGGCGAACCAGAGGAGCGAGGCAATGAAGCGCACGAGACGGAATCACGGAGCCATATTTAAGGCCCAGGTAGC